>QEUZ01000008.1 GCA_003577355.1 Chloroflexota bacterium
TGGCGGATGCTCGACCTCGGGCAGATCAATAACAAGCGCGTCGATCTCGTGATTTGCACGAAGTATCCGACGTGGGCTGTCCAGCATCCCAACAAAGCCCTCTGGCTCATCCACCAACATCGCCAGGCGTACGACCTGTATGGGACACCGTTGAGTGAGTTCACCCCAGACCCGGCATCGGTAGAGATTCGCCGCCGGGTATTCGACATCGATCGCCTCGGTATCAAGGAATGCCGGCCTCGTTATGCAATTAGCCAGGTCGTCGCAGATCGACTGCGCAAATTCTGTGGGATACATGCAGACGTGCTTCATCCCCCGGTACCCAGGAGTGGCTTACGACCAGAGGCGTTCGAACCGTTTGTGTTGAGCGTTGCTCGGCTCGATGCTGCCAAGCGCGTGCGGCCGCTCGTGGAAGCGTGGGTGCGTGTCGAAAGCCCCCTGTCGTTGGTCGTCGTTGGCGATGGGCCGGAGCGCGCGGATCTTGAGCGGCTCGTGAGTGCGCATGGGCTATCTGGGCGCGTTTCATTCCTCGGTCGGGTGAGCGATGAGCGCTTGCGAGAGCTGTACAACACGTGCCGAGCTGTGTTCTACGCACCACTTGACGAGGACTACGGATACACCGCTGTCGAGGCGTTGGCGGCGGGTAAACCAGTGATCACTGCTCCAGACAGCGGGGGCGTGCTCGAGTTTGTCAAGAACGAGGTGCATGGGTTCGTCACGTCGCTGCGTGCTGCGGAGCTCGCTCGGACAATCGACCGTTTGGAGGATGAACACCTAGCGCGGCGTCTTGGTGAAGGCGGCCCAGCGCGGGTTGCGACTCTGACGTGGGATCGAGTGGTCGATGCCCTTGTCCCGGGATGAGCGCGGCGCGCCGATGCTACAGTATGTCTCCCCGCTTCCGCCTGCTTCAACGGGCATTGCGCAATATTCGCGTGATCTCCTTGACGCCGTGGATGGGGTCTGGAACGTCGATGTTTACGCGGAAGATGGCTATTCAGACCCCGGCTGGTCGACGGTACGCGTGCGTGGTCGGTATCGCAGGCGGTCGATCGACCCAACAGTCCCAACGATCCTGCACTTGGGGAACAGCGGCTTCCATGAGCTCGCCTATGCACTCGCTCGCCGGCGGGGGGCGATCATCGTGCTTCACGATGTGGTTCTGCATTTCGGGAGGTTGGGTGAGTTTCTCAAGCATGGGCGTTCGTCTGAATATAAGCGCGAAATGTTCACCCGCTACGGAGAGGAGGGGGCGCGGTTCGCTGCGCAATTGCTTGCCGGGAGGCGGCCCGAGTCGTTCGTGGACTTCCCGCTGTGTGAAGAGTTTGTCGAACGTTCGGCGGCAACCGTGGTGCATAGCGATTACGCGCGCCATCTCGTCGAACGTTGGGTCCCTGGAGCGCGGGTACTGCGCGTCCCGATGGGGGTTCCATTACCAGCGTTGGTTCCGCGCACGGATGCGCGCGCGGCGTTGAATATCCCAACCGAGGCCTTCGTTGTCGCTTCGATCACCCATGTGAACCCGTTCAAACGCCTGCCAGTTGTGCTCGAGGCCATGCGCTTTGTCGTTCGGGAGCGCCCGGAAGCGGTTCTGATCATTGCTGGAACGGTTGCTCCGGGGATCGACCTGGAAGCTCAGATTTCGAGCCTTGGGTTGCAGCGACATGTTCACTCGATTGGCTACGTCACTGACGATCACGCCAGGTTACTTGCTCGCGCGGCTGATGTGGCCGTGAACCTCCGGTATCCGACAGCAGGCGAGACATCTGCAAGCCTGCTGCGTCTGCTTGGGGCGGGTTTGCCGGTGCTGATAACGGATGATGGGGCGGCGGACGAGTTCGATTCGGCTGGGACGATTCGAATCCCTGTCGATATCGGTGAGATTGAGTCGATTGCCTCGACATTGATCCGATTAGCAGAGAACCGGGACGAGCGTGACGAGCTGGGTGAACGTTCGCGTGGGTTCGTCGTGCGCGAACATTCGATGGCAGCAGCCGTAGACGGGTATCGCGCTGTTGTCGAGGCTGTTAGTGGCCAGCTCTTACCGGCGGTGGAGGAGATGACTCTCGATGAGCGAATACCCGCTCCCCCGGTTGCCGTCGGCGAGCAGGTGTATGCTGAGGCCATCAAGCCGTGGGATGCGACAGTTGCGGATGCCTTGATCGCGCTGCGGCTTGACGGGCATGATGAGACGATACGCACTGTCGCGCGCCACATGGCAGATCTACGGCTTGACGCGGCATTTTCGAGCGATGGGAATGGGGAATCCAGAATGGCTGATGATCTCCCGATCCGCCGAGAACTCCTTGAAATATTGGCTTGCCCAGCATGTCAGAGCGAACTCGAGTTGGATGGTCAACGGTTAGTTTGCACGAGCTGTGGCCGGCAGTATCAGATCGATAATGGGATTCCGATCCTGTTGGTTGAGGACGATAAATAGAACACCTGTTCTAAAACATGGTATCCTTGCATCTCTAAACGAAGGTGACGTGGGAAGCATCGCATGAGTAATGGTCGAGTGGTGACTGGACGCAAGCGGGACGAAGATGCGACGATCGATACGACGCTGCGACCTCGTCGCCTTGCAGAGTACATCGGCCAAGAGAAGGTGAAGGAGACGCTGCGCATATTCATTGAAGCGGCGATCGCGCGCGGCGAAGCACTCGACCACATGCTGCTGTATGGTCCGCCCGGGCTCGGCAAGACAACCCTTTCCAACATTATTGCTGCCGAGATGGGCGTCGGCATTAGGATCACGTCTGGTCCAGCGATTGAGCGAGCAGGAGACCTGGTTTCGATTCTGACCAATGTCAAGGCCGGGGACGTCCTGTTTATCGACGAAATTCACCGCTTGAACCGGGCCGTTGAAGAAGTGCTGTACCCGGCAATGGAGGATTTCGCGGTAGATATCGTGATCGGAAAGGGGCCGGCGGCACGCTCCATGCGCTTGAACCTGCCCCGGTTTACCCTGGTTGGCGCGACAACCAGGCTGGCATTACTGACATCACCCTTGCGTGACCGTTTCGGAGCCGTCATGCGACTTGAGTTCTACTCCGAAGACGCGATGCGTGAAATCGTCGCGCGCTCGGCGCGCATCCTGAACGTTTCGATTGACACGGCCGGAGCCAGTGAGATCGCGCGACGCTCACGAGGTACTCCGCGAGTTGCGAACCGCTTGCTAAAGCGAGTGCGTGATTACGCGCAGGTACGGGCGTCAGGAGACATCACCTTCCAGGTAGCGGTGGATGCACTGGAGCTACTGGATGTTGATGAACTCGGCTTGGACGACGTGGATCGCCGGATCCTGCTGACGATTGTCGATAAGTTCGATGGCGGGCCCGTAGGCATCGACACATTGGCGGCTGCGACGAGCGAAGAATCGGACACGATCATCGATGTCTACGAACCGTACTTGATCCAACTAGGGTTCTTGCAGCGGACCCCGCGAGGACGTGTGGCGACACGCCGCGCGTATGATCACCTTGGAATGAGCCCTCCCACACGCCTTGACGACGTGCGCCAGCAGTTGCTGTTTGAAGAACCGCGCGCGTGAATCTGCCCACCCGACATCCGTTATCGCTTGAGCGATTCGATTACGACCTACCACCCGACCTGATCGCGCAAACTCCGGTTGAACCGCGGGACGCGTCACGGTTGCTTTTGGTGGACCGAGCACGAGCCGCGCTCGAAGACCGCCACTTCTCTGACCTACCGGACCTCCTCAACCCGGGCGATACGCTGGTGTTGAATGACACTCGGGTGCTGCCAGCAAGGTTGCGTGGAATGCGCTCCTCTGGTGGGGCTGTCGAGCTGTTGCTCTTGCATCCAAACGGGCCCGAGTGGATTGCGATGGCACGACCGGCACGCCGCCTGCGGGATGGAGAACGGATCGGACTGTTCGACCGAAATGGGCAGTTGCATGCGCATGCTGTCGAGGTGATTGGCAGGGTCGCCGAAGGGTTCCGCGTTCGTTTGGCCCCGCATGTTGATATCAACGCGTTCGGTGAAGTCCCTCTACCACCGTATATCCACGAGTCGATACCGGACCCAGAACGCTATCAGACGGTATATGCCAGCATTCCTGGGTCAGCGGCAGCGCCAACAGCAGGGCTGCACTTTACCCAGAATCTCCTGCAGCGCTGCCACGACAGGGGCATCGACATTGCCTACGTCACACTGCACGTTGGCCTCGATACGTTTGCGCCAATCCGAAGTGATGATGCGCGCGCTCATGTCATGCACTCTGAGGCGTTCCAGGTTTCTGCCGCGACATTGGGGGCACTGCACCGCACCCGTTCGCGCGGCGGACGTATCGTCGCGGTAGGTACAACCGCTGTGCGTACGCTGGAGTCGCTCGAAAACCTTTGCTTTCCGATGGAGGAGAGCAGTCTCCATGGCACAACTGATCTGTACATAACGCCAGGGCACCCGTTCAAACACGTTGATGCACTGATCACGAACTTCCACTTGCCCAGGACAACGCTCCTGATTCTGGTGAGTGCTTTCGCTGGTGAGGAGCTCACGCGCCGGGCCTATGCGCATGCCATCGCGCGTCGGTATCGTTTCTATTCGTTCGGAGATGCGATGCTGATCGTGTAGGATCAGTGCTTGGCGTGGGACAGTTCCGCGCTGACGGCGAAGTAGAGGCATGTTGTTGACTGTGGAGATCACACGCGAGAACGCTTGGGCGCTTCTGAACGAGTTTGTGAAGGGAGAACCGCTGCTCCGACATTGTATCGGTGTCGAAGCGGCCATGCGCGAATATGCGCGCGTTTGGGGCGAAGATGAGGAGCTGTGGGGCTTTGTCGGGCTGATCCACGACTTCGACTACGAATTGCACCCAACGCTGGACCAGCACCCGCAGGATGGAGCGCCAATCCTCCGTGAACGCGGTGTTCCCGAATCGATCATCCAGTCGGTCCTGAGCCACGCAGACCACCTCGATGTCCCTCGCGAGACCCGACTCGAACTGGCGCTCGCGGCAGTGGATGAGATGATTGGGTTCGTTACGGCGGTCGCGCTTGTGCGGCCGTCGAAGTGCATTGATGATGTGACACCGGCGGCTGTGCGCAAGAAGATGAAGGATAAGGCGTTTGCGCGCGCCGTTGATCGTGAAGCGTTGCTCCACACCGCAGAGGCCTTGGGTGTCCCCTTCGACGAGCATATCCAGTATGTCATCGACGGGTTAAGGCCGGTGGCAGCGCAATTGGGATTGACGCGAACCCAGCTACAAGAAGTAGAGGTCTAGCATGCACCGCCTGTGGAGCAGCGCGTTCGCGATGCTCGTGGCTTCGATCCTCATCATGACGGTTGCCTGTGGGTCTGAGGAAAATCCAACCACCGATAGTGCTTCTGAATCGGAAGCAACGCAAACGAATCAGGGGGAACCATTGCAGTGGAGTAGTGCACCGGCGATGCAACTTGAAGCTGGTGCGGATTACTGGGCGCGGCTCACGACGAGCAAAGGCGAAATGGTCGTTGACCTTGACGAAACTGGTGCACCACTGACGGTCAACAATTTCGTCTTCCTTGCGGAGCAGGGCTATTACACGAATGTTCCGTTCCACCGCATTATCAGCGGCTTCATGGTTCAGACTGGCGACCCGACTGGCAGAGGCAGCGGTGGCCCAGGCTATCGCTTCGCGGACGAGGTTGTGACGAAGGACTACCTGCGTGGAACCCTCGCAATGGCAAATGCCGGTCCGAATACGAACGGATCCCAGTTCTTTATCTGTCACGTCGACCTGACCGGACGGTTGCCGAAGAACTACACAATCTTTGGCCAATTGACCGAGGGTTTCGACGTGCTGGACGCGATAGCTAGCGTACAGGTGCGTCCAAGTGCATCGGGTGAAATGTCCAGCCCGGTGGAGCCGGTTACGTTGGTGAGTGTCGAGATCTTCACGAAGTAGTGCGTGGTTGGTCGACGTGCGCTTGTGGTTACTCCGGCACGGTGAAACAGACTCGAACCGTGGAGGGGTGTTCCAGGGGCAACTTGACATCCCGTTGAACGACGAGGGAATCACTCAGGCGAGGCTGACTGCAGAGCGGTTGGCCAATGTCCGGTTCGGTCGGATCTATGCCAGTGACTTGTCTCGCGCGGGGGAAACAGCACGCATCATCGCTGAGCGACAACAGGTCGGCGTCGAACTCGACGCCGACCTGCGCGAGATGCACTATGGCGTGTTGCAGGGCCTCCGGTACGACCTCGCCGCGGAGACATTGTCTGCGCACGGCATGGCTGATGCAATCGAGGGCATCCGGCTGCTGGGGGCAAGCACACGGCCTCCCGGTGGTGAAAGCGTGCGAGTCGTTCGCAACCGAGCGGTACGCTTCCTGCGCCGTGTCGAGTCTGACAACCAGGCATCACATGTCTCAGACATTCTCATCGTTGCCCACGGAGGTCAGCTGCGGATCCTCATGACGGTGTTGTTCGAGCTCCCTCTTGCAGCGCGAAGTGCGTTCGCATTCGCGAATTGCGGGATGAGTCGCGTGTCGACGTACCAAGACAGGCGAGTGCTGGACTTCCACAACCTGATCCTGTGGAAAGATGACGGGCAGCCATTCACCCGTTGATGCATGCGGAGGGCGCCGGCTTCAAGCGCACCTTCTACTGGTGCGCTAGGTGCAGGGTACAACATCGTGGGTGCTACTTCCACCGATTGCTGATGGCACTGCTCGTTACTGCAGGACCAGCCGTGACACTGCGAGGAACGCTCTTCAAACGGGGAAGCCGAGGAGTGGGCTCCTCGGCTTGGTACGGGTAACGAGCGTTGTATTGCTCAAGCGCCTTTGCGTTTCATGAGCAGCTCGTAGCGCTGAAGTAGTCTGATCCAGGTGTCTTCCCAATCGTCGACGCGCTCTCCCGCTTCACGCGCCGATTCAATGATCTCGAAGCCACGTGTGAGACGCTGGACAATCCGATCGATTTCCATGTCAATGGCGGATTCCATCTCAAGAGTCGTTATGGTCGGGGTCGCAAGGGGTGGTTCCGCAATCATCGGCGTTGAGCCTTTCGACGTTGAGCTCCAGGGTATCAGGAGGCAATGCCAGATGGACGCTCGGAGAGGATCATCTCGATGAGCGATGACACTTCACGTCGCGCCAGGCGATCAACAGGTTCACCAAACGACTCGATTGAACGCCGCTCCAAATCATCCTCTGAGAGACCTGCTTCGCGAGCGACTTGCTGCAGGTACTTCATCTGGCGCGGAGTCGCCTCCTGCCGAACAGCCGTTGGTTGTGCGCGAAATCCTCGGATATCGATCGGAGAATCCACGACACGCTGGCTGTCGGCGCCAAAGTCGTAGTCTTGGCAGAACTGAGTACCGAACCCAAGCGCGGCAAGCGCACGTCCGAGGGCTTTCGTTTCGGCCTTCTCCAGAAAATCGTGGAAGTCGTTGATCGCCTCGCTGCCCCAGCCCGTCGCTGATGCGCCGTTTGGTAAGCTGACGCGAGCGCGAAAAACCGCAGAATTGGCGTCTACGTGCATTAGCTCGGTGTCAATCACGGCATCAGGATACTGCGTGCGCAGCCATACCAGGCGCCACTTGACCTCCAGATAGTCACGCCCGTTCACCTTTGTGAGGAAGCGTGCAGGATCGAATGCGGACAACTCGCTCATCGTCATCACTCCGTTCGCGTCACAATCCGGTCCGCAGTTAGAACATGCGTTCTGGTAGCATTCTAAATGTCAGATGTCTGCGTGTCAAGGCACCTGCGATTGGGCAAGCTATTCTGGATCGGGTTCATGCGCTGTGTTCTGGCAGAGCTCAAGTGTCTCCGGAGCGGTTCGATTGTTGCCGCATGGATGCTGCGCGCCGATGAGTCACCGTCACTGGTGGGTGCTTCCCGTGGGTTGGCGAACATGCTGGGCGATTCGTGACCTGTGCTGGTCATGTCGCCCGGAATCTGGCCGGCGTCTTCGGAAAACAACGGAATCTGCTGTGCTATACTCTGGTCAACTTCAAGTGTACGGACACTCTTTGGGGGGCAGAGAAGCGTGCGCGTAACCTGCAATCAGGACGACCTCCACAAGGCGCTTGGCACGGCGGGGCGAGCGGTAGCGGCGAAGAGCACTATGCCGGTGTTGGGCAACTATCTGCTGGAGGCAGCGGACGCCCACCTGACCGTTTCAGCAACCAACCTTGAGATAGGTATCTCCTGCACGATTCCGGCCACCGTCGACAAGCCGGGGCGCGTGACGCTGCAGGCGCGGGTGTTGAACGAGCTGGTTGCGAACCTCTCAGCTCCGACTGTCGAATTGCGCCAGGAGCAGAACCCGCTGACTGTCTTGGTGGAGGCAGGGCATTCTCGTGCACATCTGCGCGGAATTGATCCTGACGAGTTTCCACGGCCGACCGCGACGCTTTCCGATGAGCCGGCGCTGAGGCTGGACCCCAGCGCACTGCGCGACGCGATAGCACAGGTTGTGTTCGCTGCGGCCAGCGACGATAGTCGACCGATTCTTGCCGGGGTGCAATTTGAAGCGCGCGACAGCATCGTGCAGATGGCCGCGGCGGATGGGTTCCGGATGTCGCTGCGGACACTTCCCCTTGATGAAGAAGTGCGTCAGCCGCTTTCAATCATCATCCCAGCCAGGGCCATGAGCGAGTTGCAGCGGGTACTCGCTGATATCACCGAGCCGGTTGAATTGCGGGTTACACCGAACGCTAGTCAAATCGTCATCACTGGTCCGGCGGTCGCCTTCATCTCGCGGCTGATTGATGGCGCCTTCCCAGACTTGAAACAAGTCGTACCACGGCAGTGGAACACCCGAACGGTTATTCTCCGAGAACAGTTGCTGGATGCAACACGGCGAGCGACGATCTTCGCACGTTCCAGCAATGATGTTGTGAAACTCGAGATATGCCCAGCTGATAGTGGCCTCGATATGGGCAGAGTCACCATCAGTGCGAACGCCGCCGACACCGGTGACAATCGCGATGACGTGGATGCGCAGGTCGAAGGTGGCGAGATGCAAATCGCCTTCAATGGCCGCTTTCTTCACGATGTCCTGTCAGTGATTCGAAGTACTTCCGTTGCCTTGGAGCTACAGGGGCCGAACAGCGCGGGAGTGATCCGGCCCGTAGATTCGGATGACTTCACCCATGTCATCATGCCGATGGTTATCGGCTCGTAAGCGCACGCGTTGACCGACCTCGGCCATGTTGCGATCCGCCACTTGGAGCTGGAGCAGTTTCGGGCACACGTTGCCTTGACGCTGGACGTTCCTCCAGCTGGCCTGCGGATCCATGGTCCGAACGGCAGTGGCAAGACCACGATTCTTGAAGCGATCCAGCTACTGTCCACGACGCGACCCCGGCGCGGTGCACTTGATAACGATCTGATCCACCATGAAAGTGGGCGAGACCTTGGGTTACAGCCATATGCTCGCGTCGTCGGCGTGTTCGATCGTGCTGGAGCGGTTGCTCGAGTTGAGGCATTTATTCAGCGTGGGGTTCGTGGCAACACGGCGCGTAAGACGCTCAAAGTCGGCGAACGTGCTCGGCGGGCGGCGGATGTTGTCGGGCTCATCCCGACCGTTTCGTTTGCACCAGATGACCTCGAGCTGGTTCTTGGTACTCCGTCGATTCGGCGACGGTTCCTGGATGTTCTGCTGTCGCAAACGGACAAGCAATATCTCCGTTGCTTGGGCAAATACGCGAAGATCCTCGCGCAACGCAATGGATTGTTACGTCGGGTCGATGCGCTTGGGCCGACGGCGGACCAGTTCGTGTTCTGGGATGAACAGCTCGTCGCGCTCGGCTCGTATTTGGTCGCGGCCCGTGTTCGTGCTGTGGCACGCCTGGCAGAGTGTGCTGCAGCCAGGTTCGAACTGCTCGCACCCGGGATTGGTGAATTTCAACTCGCGTATGTGTCAACACTCGACGCTCCAGCGCCGTGGTGGCGCGCGCTCGTCAATGAACCGAACGACACGTTCGATGCCGCGCAGCGTGTGGGTGTGATGTTCGAACGCCGTTTGCGAGAGAGCGGCGTACAAGAGCGTGCACGCGGTATGACGGTTGTTGGCCCCCATCGTGATGATATCAGCGTTGCGCTAGGAGGGCGGGAGCTAGCGCGCTTCGGCTCACGCGGGCAGCAACGCGTTGCCGTGATCGCGGTGAAGCTGGCGGAGATTGACGTCATCTCCAGCACGACGTCTCTCCGACCGATCTTTCTCATTGATGACGTGTTATCGGAGTTGGATATGCATCGACGCAGAGCGTTGCTCCAGGCGGTTGCCGCAGAGCAATGTCAGCTCCTTGTCACCTCCACCGAGGCCGAGTTGCTTGAGGATCCGGCACTGACGCACACCGGTGAGCTTGAACTTGGTTGAGCGATCGCCGAGCAACTGCCCAGGGTCGAGGGAAGTGGGTACGGCAAGGCGCGCGGCGTATGGATCGAATATCCCCCTGGTAGTCTTGTAGCGGCAGGGACGCGTCGGTATAATCGACGTTCGGGCTATGCCCGTCCGCACTGGGGAGTCGTCTAACGGTAGGACACCTGACTCTGGATCAGGCAGTTGGGGTTCGAATCCCTGCTCCCCAGCCGACACCTCCTCGACTTGGCGAACACGATTGCTTGTAGGCTGACGAACTCCGCAGCAACCGTGTTCCAGCGATGAACATCACTCATCACACCGCACGTATGGAGCCTGATCGATGTACCGCACAATTGAAGGTGTGCGCGTTTGGGGCGAACCCATCGATGAACGGGCCGTTGCTCAGGCTGCACGTTGCCTGCGCGAAGCACCGGAAGCCGTTGCTGCAGCGTTGATGGCCGACCACCACGTCGGATACTCGATGCCTATCGGCGGAGTAATCGCGTATGTCGATGCCGTGTCGCCAAGTGGTGTGGGGTACGACATTGGTTGCGGCAATACGTGTGTGTTGACCGACTTGCGCCTGGAGCACGTTCAACGAGATCTCCCTAGCATCATGGATGAGATAGCGGCGACTGTCTCGTTCGGTATTGGCTCAAAGGCGCGGAATAGTGATCACACCATCTTCAACGACCAGCGCTGGAACGCCTTCGCTGACGTTGGACGCACGGTTCAGGAGCAGTTGCTCAAGACTGCGCGCGAACAGCTCGGATCGGTGGGTGCTGGGAACCACTACGTTGATCTCTTTCGAGATGATGATGATCGTATCTGGGTCGGAACGCACTTTGGTTCGCGGGGGTTCGGCCACCGGACCGCAACAGGTTTTTTGAACCTGGCGCGTGGGGCGCAGTTTCTGGACAAGCCGGCGCGTGAATCCATGGATGCCGCCTCGACGGTATTGCCGTTGACAAGTGCTATCGGGCAGTTGTACTGGGCGGCGATGGAACTGGCGGCCGACTATGCCCGAGCTGGGCGGACAATTGTCCTTCGGCAGGTGCTTCGTATCTTGGGTGCGACGAGCGTCGATTGGATCGAGAACAACCACAACCAGGCCTGGCGGGAGCGACAGACAATCGACGGGGACATAACTGAGGTGGTTGTGGTACGCAAAGGCGCGACGCCGGCATTCCCAGGACAGCGAGGATTCGTCGGCGGTTCGATGGGCGACTCGGCGGCGATCGTCGTTGGGATCGATACACCAGCGGCTCAGGCGGCACTGCACAGCACGATCCACGGTGCGGGTAGAGTGATGAGCCGCACGCAGGCTGGCGGTAAGCTGAACTGGAAGACCGGCATGCGCAGTGGGGGCCAGATCACGCGCGAAATGATGCTCCAGTGGTTGGACGAGCGCGGAGTTATTTTGCGCGGCGCCGGGACTGACGAAGCCCCCCAAGCGTACAAGCGACTCGATGCAGTGTTGGAAGCGCAGCGAGACAGCATCGACATCGAGCGGCGGCTGCATCCCATCGGCGTGGTGATGGCTGGCGAATCAGAGTTCGACCCCTACCGGGATTAACGACGCACGGCGGGTTGCGGTTAGTCGATATTCCATTCCTGATAGAGAAGATAGGCGCGTCGTCTGCGTACGCGGTGCAGCCGGAGGCGAACGCGTGAGTAGATGCCTCCGTACCAAATGCCGGCCGCGATCCACGGGATACTTACCGCAGCGATCACCACGACAGCATGCCAGGAGGGGAAGTAATACAGGACCAATAGTGAGGTCAGGAGCTTGAACCCCCCCAGCGTGGCGACATGAAGGATGATCACCGAGCGTGTGTCGTTCATGCAGACAGTCTACCGAACTGGACACGTCGCCTGCGCTACTGCCGAGCGGTAGATTGCCCCACCCGGCCAGGCGACGTATCCCAATTGATCGGGGTTAAAACAAGCCTTCGACTTCGCCTGCTGCGTTGATATCGACGTTCAGTCCCCCGGGGGATTTGCCCAGCCCGGGCATGGTGCGCATCTCTCCCGCTATGGGGTAGACGAACCCAGCTCCAACAGATGCGCGGAGCTCGCGAATATGCAAGTCAAATCCTTCCGGTTTGCCGACTAATGCTGGATCGCCACTCAGGGATAAATGGGTCTTCGCCATACAGATCGGGAGTTGATCGTAGCCTAGCCGAGTGAACTTCCGAATAGTGCGTTCAGCGATCGGCGAGTATGAGACTGATCCAGCGCCATAGATCTCGCGAGCGATGGTTTCGATTTTTTCCTTGATTGGAGCATCCAGCGGGTAGAGATGGCGGAAGGTGCTGCCAGAGGCCGCCGTGCGGACGACTGCTTCTGCAAGGTCAACCCCGCCCGCGCCTCCCTCTGCGAACACCTTGCTGACGGCAACCTCGCGCGCGCCGGACGCGAGAGCCGTCGCGCGGACGAGTTCGATCTCCGCAGGGCTGTCACTTGGGAAGTGGTTGATCGCGACGACGACGGGCACGCCATGCCGGGCAACATTGGCGATCTGTTTCTCGAGGTTGCCGATGCCTTGACGTAACGCGTCGAGATTCTCTTCGGTCAGTGCAGGGTCGAGCGGGCGACCGGCAATGACTTTGAACCTCCCACTGTGCGCCTTCAGTGCTCGAATTGTTGCCACGACCACTGCTGCATCGGGGGTGAGGCCGCTCGTGCGGCACTTGATGTTGAAGAATTTCTCGGCTCCAAGATCGGCGCCGAACCCGGCTTCGGTGACCAGCAGGTCAGCAATGCGCAAGCCGATCTGATCTGCTACGATCGAGGAATTACCGTGCGCGATGTTCCCGAATGGACCGGCGTGGACGAGCGCCGGGGTGCCTTCGAGGGTTTGCATCAGGTTCGGCATGATGGCATCGCGCAGTAGCACCGCCATAGCTCCAGCAACGCCAATATCGCCAGCCGTCACCGGAGAACCGTCAACTCGTTCGGCGACAACGATACGTCCGAGCCGGTTGCGGAGGTCGGCGAGGCTGGTCGAAAGGGCCAGGATCGCCATTACTTCAGATGCGGCCGTGATATCGAAGCCGGTCTGGCGCGGGACGCCGTTCGCCGGACCCAAACCGATGACAATGTCGCGCAACGCGCGATCGTTGACATCGAGAACGCGACGCCAGCTGATCTCCAGCGGGTCAATCTGTAACGGGTTACCCTGAAACAAGGAGTTATCGAGGAACGCCGCACAGAGGTTGTGTGCTGCCGTTACGGCATGACTATCGCCTGTCAGGTGCAAGTTGAGGTCTTCCATCGGGACGACTTGAGCGTATCCTCCGCCTGCTGCTCCACCCTTGATCCCGAATACGGGGCCGAGTGACGGTTGGCGAATCGCGATGATCGAGCGATGGCCAATCTTGCCGAGAGCCTGCCCCAACCCAACGGTTGTGGTGGTCTTTCCCTCTCCCAGCGGGGTTGGCGTTATCGCAGTTACGACGACGTATTTGCCCAACGGACGGTCGGCGTGACGGGAGATCGAACTTAGCGATATCTTGGCCTTGTACCGGCCATAGAGTTCGAGGTCATCGGGGTGAATGCCTGCGTCCGCAGCAACGTCACGGATGTGACGCAGAGTGGAACGACGCGCGATTTCGATGTCACTCAACATGCTCGAAATTCTCCACCTACGTGGCCGGTTGGCGCCGGCTGGCTTGTTGCTGCTGCGAGTACTGCAGCGTCCCCGCCTTGATGACGTTTCGAACCAGTACGATCGTGGTGACGCGTCCGGTCCCACCCGGGACAGGGGTCAACCTTCCGGCGACGGGGAGTACACTATCTGCATCCACGTCGCCTACCATCTGTCCACCAACGAAATTCACGCCGAAGTCAAGCACTGTTGCACCCGGCTTGAGCATATCTCCAGTGATCGCACCGGCTCGGCCAATAGCGGCAACGACGATATCGGCTTGACGAGTGAACGCGCCGAGGTTGCGCGTGCGCGAGTGACAGATCGTAACAGTTGCGTTAGCCGCCAGGAGTAACGCTGCCATTGGCTTCCCAACGACAGGGCTGCGACCGACAACGACTGCGTGCTGACCGGCGAGCGGGACATCGTAGTGCTTGAGGAGTGCCATCCCTCCTGCTGGCGTCGACGGTGCGAGCACATCGCGGTCGTCGTGAAACAGTCGGCCAGCATTGAATGTCGTGATCCCATCGATGTCCTTGAGCGGGTCGATTCGATCAGCGATCTCGACCCGTGACAAGTGTGGAGGCAAGGGTTGTAGGACGACGAATCCGTGAATATCTGGACGAGCATTGAGCTGGTCGATGAGCGCATTCACCCGCTCTTGACTGGAATCAGCGGCGAGGGCGAGCACATCGGTATAGATGCCGACACTCTCGGCGACCTTGCAGATCGCAGCACGATACGCATGTGCGCTCGGGTCTTCGCCGATCAACACGATCGCTAGTCCGGGGTTCTGCCCGTAGACGTTACGAAAGCGAGTCAATTCACCAAGCGCACGCTCCCTTAGCGCACGTGCGACTGGGCGTCCGTCAAGTAGCTCACATCCCATCGGCAGCTCGCGTGGCGTGAGGTTCGCTAATGCGTTGATTCGTCACGTTGATGATCTCCTGTGCACATGCGTCGATCTGGGTAGCAACTGTGTCGATACGCGCTGCAAGGGCGTCCACATCAGCTTGGTCGATGAGCTCAGTTCGAAGGAGTGCGACATTGACCTTGGCAGTCAAGAGTGCTGCCTGGGCAGCGCCGCGTCCGATCGCGGCGGCGGCCCCGAGATCGCTGACGGTAAAGCGTGACGCGGCGGTTACTTCGTGTTGGACAACCTTCAGGAGGAGTGCTATGTCGTCCGCTAATGCAACGGGTTCTCGTGCAGCCGCCTCCAAAGCGGCAATGTACGGTTCGCGAGAACCACCGTCACGGACATTGCGTTGCGCTTGAAGCAGCGCATCGAGTGCGGAAAGGTCCCGATCTGCAGCGGTAAGGAAGCGTGATTGCAAATCGAGAAGTTTCTGCTCGACGGAATAGGCATCAGTCGCGCCAGCACGCATTCGGCGCCGACGCTCCGACAGGCGGGCAACCAGGAGGGTAATGGCCGCCGCGTAGCCCGCTGATAAGGCCGCGACTGCACCCCCACCGGAGAACTGCTCCGGATCAGCAGTGATTCGGCAAACCTCACGGGCACTCAATTCCGCGAGCGGTACGTGCGTGTCCACGGTTGTCCAGTCACTCAACTCGAAATCATTGCGTCGCAGTATAACAACGTTGACGCACATGCTTTGCACACGTCACACTCGACCGTGGCTGGGGACTGGTACATTGCTGGCGCTATACTGTCTAGAAGTCCTGTATTGTGGACAATTAGCCGCGGCTGCTTGACCGGGTGTCACCCATGTGTTAGTCTGTAGCTCACGAACGAACGGTGCGTTCGTTCAAGGGGAACGGCGCTCAGGCGAGTGAGGTCCAGCCGGTCCGTATTGGATGGCGGAGGCCCCTCAATGGATGATCTGGCACAGGTGTACTCGGATACGGAGCGGATGAACCTGTTTGCTCCATGTTTGCGCGAGATGCGTGACCGAAGCCGGCTGTCGCAAAGCAGGTTGGCCGAGGCAGCCGGGTTCGACCATTCGTATGTGAGCCGGCTCGAGAGCGGCTCGCGCATGCCGACGCGCGACGCAGTGCTCAAGTTAGCTGCGGCGATGAACCTTGACGAGCATGATCGCGATAGCCTGCTCGCGGCGGCCGGGTTCATGCCTGGCAGGATCGAAAGTCTTCTCGCAGGTGAGCCAGTGTTGTCCGAGGCCCTGGGATTTCTCCAGAACCGAGCAGTGCCAGCAGAAGTGCGCGATGATGTGCGAAATATGATCGCGTTGCTTGTGCGTCAGGCACAGCGGGCTGCATTCACTGTCGGGCGGAACGGGTCGCGAGATTCCGTGGTCGCAGCTTGAGGCCAGCATTCCGTTCGTTGCACGCAAATGAAGCCGACGCTTGGTGGGCGACGCGAATGTGCGTCGCCCAACTCGTCTTATGCGCTTGCGCCTGAGATCATGCGTACGTACACTGCGTTCGGTTGCTGAGATCCGTAGGATTCAGTCGAGTTCGGGTTGACTCGAATTGCCTGGGGGAGCGTATGTCTACTTTCGCCCATTTGCACCTGCATACCGAGTATTCCTTACTGGACGGACTTGGGCGAATCGACGACTACATGCTCAAGGCGCGCGAGTTCGGCATGCGACATGTCGCCATCAGCGACCATGGTGTGCTGTATGGCGTTGTCGACTGGTATCGGGCTGCGAAGGCGAACGACTTGTCCCCGGTGATTGGCATGGAGGCGTACCTCGCGCCGAACCGGATCGATGACCGAGACAAGCAGTCGTACCATTTGCTCCTCCTCGCCGAGAACGAGCGGGGGTATCGCAACCTTCTCAAATTGGCCAGCCGGGCGAGCCTCGAAGGCTTCTATTACAAGCCGCGTATCGATATGGAGATCCTCAACGAGCTGCGGGATGGACTGATTTGTACGTCAGCTTGCCTCGGAGGCCCAATCGCTAGCAGCCTGCTTGAGGAGAACGACGCCGCAGCACGCCGCTATGCAACTGACTTGCGGGAGGTATTCGGACCGCAGCACTTTTACCTGGAACTGCAAGACCATGGCCTGCCCGAACAACGGCGCGTCAATCCGAAACTGCTCGAGCTGGCGCGTGTGAGCGACATCCCCATTGTGGCGACGAACGACGTGCACTACGTCCGCCCTGAGGATGCTCCGATTCAGGAACTACTTGTCTGTGTCCAGACCAACACAACACTGAACGACCCGAAACGGCTGCGCATGGAGACAGATCAGTTCTATTTCAAATCCCCTGAAGAGATGGAGCAGTTGTTCCGCGATGTGCCTGATTCGCTGCGCAATACCGTTGCGATCGCCGAACGATGTGCCTTCGAGCTGGACTTTGGACGCCTGCACTTACCGTCGCCGGATGTGCCTGCCGGTATGAGTGCCCATGAGTACATGAGCGCCCTGTGCTGGGAAGGGCTGCAGGTCCGGTACCCGCAGGCGAGTGACGAAGTTGTTCAGCGACTGGAGTATGAGCTTTCGGTCATTGAGCAAACCGGCTTCGCGAGTTACATGCTGATCGTCCGCGACTTCGCGCAGTTCGCGCGCCAGGCCGGTATCCCCTTCGGTGTGCGAGGTTCGGCGGCTGCGAGCATCGTCCTGTACACGCTGTTTATTACGGATATCGACCCAATCGCCAACCGCCTCGTCTTCGAGCGCTTCCTCAACTTGGAGCGGCGCGAAATGCCTGACATTGATATGGATTTCGCGGACGACCGGCGGGGCGAGGTGATCGACTATGTCGCGCGCAAGTACGGTCATGATCGGGTTGCCCAGATCATCACGTTCGGGACGATGGGCGCCAAGGCGTCATTACGAGACGTGGGCCGCGCGATGGGCTGGTCTCCTGCCGATGTTGACAGGGTTGCGCGCCTGATCCCGACAACGCTCAACATGACGCTTGAACGCGCGCTCGTTGAAAGTAGCGAGCTTCGAGCGCAGTACGACGCGGACGAGCGCATAAAGACGTTGATCGATACGGCCCAACGGCTTGAGGGCATCGCTCGTCACGCAGGAACGCATGCCGCGGGTATCGTTATCAGCGCTGATCCGTTGGTCGAGCACGTCGCGTTGCAGCGACCGGCACGGGGCGACCAGGATGCGCTTCCGACGACCCAGTTCACCATGGAGAACGTCGCGAGTATCGGCCTGTTGAAAATGGACTTTCTTGGCCTCGCCAACTTGACGATTCTCGGCGAGGCGGTTGAAATCATCACGCAAACGCGTGGCATTTCGCTTGACGTGAAGCAGATACCAGACGGCGATGAGGCGACCTACCGAATGCTCGGTGCAGGTGAAACATTTGGCGTGTTCCAGCTAGAAAGTGCTGGGATGCGGCGGTACATCCAAGAGTTGCGACCGAACTCAATCGCCGAGCTCTCCGCGATGGTTGCGCTGTACCGCCCGGGCCCGATGCAGCACATTCCGAGGTACTGCCGCGCAAAGCATGGCGAAGAGGCGATCCGGTACCCTCACGATGATCTGGCGTCAATATTGGATGAGACATATGGCGTCATCGTGTATCAGGACCAGGTGTTGCTGATCGCACAGCGCTTCGCCGGCTATACGCTCGGGGAAGCAGACATCATGCGCAAGGCGATGGGGAAGAAGATCCCTGAGAAAATGCGCGCTGAGCGTGAGCGGTTTATCCAGGGAGCCCAAGCGAAGGGTTATACCGCGCAAGATGCAACCACAATTTTCGACCTAATCGAGCCGTTCGCTGGTTACGCCTTCAATAAGGCGCACGCCGTGTGTTACGGCACCATTTCGTATCAGACCGCGTATTTGAAGGCGAACTATCCGGCCGAGTACATGACGGCGGTGTTGCGACTAGCACCTAGCCACCCATCTGGCGCAGCAGCACGTGTTGCTGCCGCGATCGCTGAGTGTGCGAAGCTGGGTATTCCGGTGCTACCGCCAGATGTGAATGTCAGCGGCGTCAAATTCGATACCGAAGTGACTAGTTCTGGCGTCACCGCTGTTCGCTTTGGCCTCTCAATTATCAAGAACGTCGGCGAAACCGCGGTCCAATCAATCGTCGACGCGCGCTCCCGGTTGCCCGAAGGTCGATTCAGGTCGCTCGAAGAGTTGTGCGAAGCAGTGGATCTCAGCGTCGTGAATAAGCGCGTCCTTGAAAGCCTCATCAAGTGCGGCGCGTGTGATGTGCTGGGGAACCGTGCCGAGCTGATTGGGCGGCTGGAGAGCGTCCTCAGTGCGGCCCAGAGCCGGCAGAAGGCGACGCAGCGTGGCCAGATGGACCTGTTTGGCGCTGCAAGTGTCGCGTTGCCGACGCCACCTTCAGAGGTGCGTCACGCGGCAGCTCTTCCGAAGAAGACGCTCTTAGCCTGGGAAAAGGATTTGCTTGGCGTCTATCTCACCGAACATCCGATGACAGAGGTGTATCAGGAGTTGCGGAGGGCGCGTGTACCACACACCACGATTGCCGAACTGGATCCTGAGTCACATGGCGCCGTCGTAACGATCGTCGGCTGTGTCGCTGGCGTTCGGAAGATGACGACAAAGGCGAACCGCACGATGGCGGTTTGCACGCTCGAGGACCTGGGCGGGACAATCGATGTAGTGCTTTTCCCTGAACGATACGACCGCTTTGGCACGTTGCTGGTCGAAGATGAAGTCCTCGTAATCCGTGGCCGGGTCGACCAACGAAATGATGAGCTACAGCTTCTCGTAGAGGAGATCAGCGTTTACGAGTCGCCCGAGCTTGACGTACCGCGCTCAACAACAACCGTTGTATTGCGGATCTCACTTACTGACGACATGCGTCGCGACGAGGAACGCATGCGGCGACTTTCGCGTCTACTCCGGGACTTCCCAGGTGATGACCAACTCAGGCTTGAGTTGAGCCGCGAAGACACTGTGCGCACTCTGGAGAGCGCGCTACGGATCGACTGGTGCCTCGATCTTGAGCAAGCGGTTGCTGGGATGCTGGGTAGTACCGCCATTCGTGTCACGCAGACCGCAGCGAACGATTCAGTGCGACAGCTCGACACGATTGCTGCCGACTGAACTAGAACGATGAGCGAGCGAAAGCACGGTTGCTGATCGGGCGCAATTGAGGCGACATATCCAAGTAGATGCTATCGGCTACTGGAACCCGTCCATCACCGGCTTGTGCTAGCGTCCCGCCGTTCCATCAGGCGGCGGATCAACTGTACTGGGTTCGTTTCAAGCGCTGCATGTATCTCCGCATCGGTCATACCCGCGCCGCGAGCGACACGTTCCTGAAATGCAGGTGTGAGCAGGTCTCCTGGGTCATGGCTATCGCTGTTCACAATGAGGCGTGCGCCGGATGCCTGCGCGACGCGCAAGACGTGGCCGTTGGTCAATGAGTGGCCTTTGCGTGCCGTTATCTCAAGAAAAACATCTCCCTCGGCGGCGAGCCGCGCGTCTTCCAGCGTCAGCAGCCCAGGGTGGGCGAGCACATCAACGAACCCGCACACGATAGAAGCGTGGTTGGTGCCTGGCGGTACAGGCTCAACTGGGGTTTCTCCGTGGACCACGACGAGCTCCGCTCCGCTGTTGCGTGCAAATGTTGCGGCATCGGCGATCGCTTCGGCCGGAACGTGGGTGAGCTCTACTCCAACGAACACTTGGATGGGCCAATAGCGCTCGATGATGTCCCGTTCCCGATGCAAAAGCGCCAGGAGGTCGGCCACACCACCAAGACCAACATGGTCGGTGATCCCGATGGCCGAGTAGCCGTTGACGACCGCACGGCGGACGAGTTCCATCGGTGAGAGCGACCCATCGGAGTGGAACGTGTGGGTATGGACATCGATAACGTGATCGCGGGACATGTTCACACCTTTCCGTCGCTCTTCCGTCGCGCGGGCGGGTCGATGCTGATTACCGGCGCAGGCCACAGGTGTTCGAGCGCACGTTCAGGATCACTGGCGAGGACGAGTGCGACATCGTCTGCGCCGATCTTGTTCAACATTTGGTCGATCGCATGCGTTTCGTCCTTCGCCAGAAGAACGAGTGGGAGGGTTGGGGCGCTGGCAATCCCTGCACGCAGCGCTTCCAGGCGCTCGCTCGATCGCGGGTCTGCGTGCAGTACGACGATCGCTCCTAACGTTCCGAGCAATCTGCCGGCATCCTTCACGTCGTCCAGCGGTAGTGCTGGGAACACGCCACTGACGATCATCGTGCGCCGGCGGGGCAGGCTGCGAATACCCCGCATGAGCATGCGTAGTGACCAGATCGTCTTCGGCGCATCGATCACGATGCGCGCACCGTTGTACTCGAAAATGTTGCAGGCAGCGGGTTGGACAGTGGGATCTGGTGTGTACGTGCTCAGCCCCACCTGAATGTGTTGTGGGGCAACACCTGCGACGTAGGCTGCCAGTGCGGCGGCCAGGGCATTTTGTACCTGGAAGACCAGGGCGCCATCGAGCGTTGCAGGAATGCGCTCGACGTGAATGATGCGATGTGGGTTCGAGGCGTCGCCGACTGTGAGGTAGTCATTCTCAACCCAAGCGCCAGTGCCACCAGCTCGCAAGTGGCGCTGGAGCACCGGGTTCGCATTGCGCAGAGCGAATAGCGCATGCGTTGCCGGGGACGCAGCGGCCGCTTCGGCGACATCGAAGTCGTCCGCGCCCGCGACGACCACGCCATCACTTCGCACCGAGCGGATGACTGCCTCGACTGCCTGCCGCTCGACCCGTGCGTCTTGCGACAATAGGCACGCATCATTGTTACCGCAGATTGTCGTAATGACAGCCAAAGGATAGGTGCCCTCGGGGAGCCCTACTCCCAGGACCGTTGCCGATTCCATTTCCTGAACGGCGATGTCTAGTTCACCGTGCCGGACAGCCAATAGCACGCGTTGCCACGGCCCGAGCTCACCCGAAAGTCGTTCACCCAGCGCATAAACACCCGAAGAAATCCACATTCCGGTCGCTCGGCCAGAGGCCCGCAGTATCGATTCGAACATGCAGGCAACCGTTGTCTTGCCGCGTGAGCCGGAGACCGCGACGACTGGCAGCTCACCACACAAGCGCAGCCGGTCCTGTATAGCTGCTGGTGTGTCGAGATGATCATGGATTGCCTGCAAAGGTATGGCGCTGCGGTCAAACAACTCAGTCTCCCGTCAAACTGGCCAAGCGTAGCGACCGAGCATCAAGTTGCCGGAGCACGTCATGCACTGCCCGCGCCCGGTGTGACACCCTGTTCTTTTCGTGTGTCGGAATCTCGGCGAAGGTATGTCCGGTCAATGCAGGAAGCTGTGGGTCATCGATCTCGAACAATGGGTCGTAGCCAAACCCGAGCGACCCCCGCGGTGCGTGGGTGATTGTTCCTTCCACCGTGCCGACGCCGCAAAACTCGTCCCCGTTGGGAAGCACGAGGCAAACCACCGAAACGAACCGCGCCCTGCGAGCTGTATCGGGGACATTGTGTAAATTGCGCAGCAGCAAGGTGTTGTTCTCGTCGTCGCTTGCGGCTTCCCCCGCGTAGCGTGCCGAACGCACACCTGGTTGACGTTGAAGCGCATCAACCTCCAGTCCCGAATCGTCAGCAAGAGCCGGGTAACCGGCCTGAGCGACAGCGTGGGCTTTGAGCCGAGCGTTCTCAAGGTACGTCGCCCCTGTCTCTTCCGGTAGCGCTATGCCGAGGTCTCCGGCAGTCAGTAGGCGTATCTCGGGGGGCAGGAGCAAGGCTAATTCCTCTACCTTACCCGGGTTCTTGGTTGCGATTACCAGCGGCACAGCGCACTGTCCATTCCTGCAGCGCGGGCTGCTGCGAGCGTAGGCCCAAATAATTGCTCTGCATTTTCGGTTGTCGCATCAGCAACCGATTCCTGCGGCTCGTCTCGGACTTCTGCAACGGTTTCCAGCGTTTCGATGAGGAACGCCGGCTCATTGCGCTTGCCACGACGAGATTGGGGCGCCAAGTAGGGTGCATCGGTCTCGAGTAGTAGTGACGAGATCGGGACGTGGGCGACAGCTTCGCGGACGGCGATTGATTTTGGATACGTCGCGACCCCACCTATCCCCAAATGCAATCCGAATCCTCGACACTGGTTCGCAAACAGCGTATCTCCGCTAAAGCAGTGCATAACGCCACGAAGCGGTGCGAACTCCGCCAATGTTGCGAGGACTTCTGCTTCCGCCGCCCGCTGATGAATGATGATGGGGAGGCCACACGTCTTTGCGAGTGCCAGCTGGGCACGAAACGCTGCTAGCTGGAGCGCTGGATCTGCATGCTCGCGGAAGAAGTCGAGACCAGTCTCACCGATTGCAATGACAGTTCCGCTGGCTACCTCACGTTCGAGGAGTTGCTGCACGCTGGGACTCCAGATTGACGCAGAGTTCGGGTGCACCCCAACCGCACGCACGAGAAACGGATAACGTTGGCATAGGTCGCTGGTGGATCGCCAACGCTCCGGGTCGTAGCCGATCAACACGATTGCGTGGACCCCTGCCTTCAACGCAGCAGCGAGTACGGCATCGCGATCCGAATCGAAGGCTGAAGTATCCAAGTGGGAGTGCGTATCGATGAGCGAGATCACTTGACTGTCACGCTCTTGGCAAGGTTCCGCGGCTTGTCCGGGTCGTATCCTCGCAGCAGCGCTAGTTGGTAGCCAAGCATTTGAGCTGGAGGAGCCATGACAAGCGGCGCGGCATCTCCAACATCGGGGATCGGAAGATGCACGTCGAACACAGCATCCTCCTCTGGCGAAATACCGACGATGAAACCGCCACGCGCCTTCATCTCCATTGCACCCGACAGGATATCCGCGCGTGTCTCGTCCAAGGGCGAGTAGACAAGACACGGTGTGCCCTCTTCGATCAGTGCGATTACCCCATGCTTCAATTCGCCCCCGGCAAACCCTTCAGCGTGAATGTAGGACACTTCCTTGATCTTCAGCGCAGCTTCCAGTGCCGTTGGGTAACTCAACCCGCGGCCGACGACGAACAGGCTGCGTTGATGCTTGAAGCGTTCGGCGACCGCAAGGACCGCATTGCTGAAGTTGGGCGTCAGGACGGATCGCACACCGTCGACGGCGCGCCACAACAGGTCCCGACCAACGTGTTCACTGCCGTTGAGGATGTGCGCGGTCAGCAAGAGGTTCGCGACTTTCGCGGTATACGCTTTCGTCGATAGGACGCACTGTTCCGGCCCCGCATTCAAGTAGAGTGAAAAGTCGGCGATTCGGTCGAGGGTAGAGCCGCGCACATTGACTAACGCCGCGATCCTCGCGCCACGCTGCTTTGCTGCCAGGACCGGCTCAATGACATCTGCAGTTTCACCGCTTTGGGATAGTGCGATGACCAGTGAACGGTTCGTCAGAAAGTGCTCCTGGTACATGAACTCGCTCCCAACGACGAAGTTCACATGCCGGCGAGCGATGCGCGAGAAGAGATAGGCCCCGGTCAATGCTGCGTAGCTGGCGGTGCCGCAACCGAGGAAGAATGCACCGTAGGATTCACGGATGAGTGCTGCGAGCTGACGCGCTTGCTCGATGCCATCGCGGCTGATCCGTTCGATCACCTCCGGTTGTTCGGACATCTCTTTGAGCATGAAGTGCGGGTAGCCCCCCAATTCGACTGCGCGATGGTCGATGAGCAGGCGTTCCCAGGTCGGCGTCACTGGAGCATCGGTGTCGGCACGGTACAGACCGACTCCTGCCTCTGAGAGTTGCGCAATATAGCCGTCTTCGAGATAGCAAACTTCGGAGCAATGTGGGGCGAGGGCAAGTGCGTCCGATGCGATGAACACACCGCCGGGACCGCGGCCAATGACCAGCGGGGACACTTTTTTCACAGCCGTAAGCGTCTGCGTCACCTGGTCTAGGATGATGATCGCGTTGAGGCCGCGTAGATCGCTGAAGGCGCTGGCAGTCGCCCGCCGCACGTGGACGGCGTCGGCGCCGTCTCCGAGATAGCGCGCCACCAGATGGACAGCGACTTCCGTATCGGTTTCGCTCACGAAATGGTAGCCGGCTGTCAGTAACGAAGCCTTCAGCGGACGGAAGTTTTCGATGATCCCATTGTGGATGATCGCCAGACGACCGCTTGCATCACGGATGGGGTGAGCATTTTCGCGCGTGACTCCCCCGTGGGTAGCCCAACGCGTATGTCCGAACCCAATGCCTGAATCCGGGAGATCAAGGACTGCATCGCCAATCTTGCCAACGCTCTTGGCGATTTCACAATGTCCGTTAACTCCGATGCACACTCCCCACGAGTCGTACCCTCGATATTCCAGACGACGTAGCGCGGTGAGCACCATGTCCGCCGCATCGACTGGGCGACCGACATACCCGAAAATTCCACACATGTGCGCATGCCTCCAGTCCCGCAGGCTCGCGGGCGGAACAACGAGAGCGACCCTTCACAGGAGGCGTGGAGGCGGCGTTGGAGAGATTCGACAACTCTACGCACATCGCAGCCGCATTGTTCCAGCGAATCACTTCGCCGCTTTTTCGACTACGTCACGACCGTGCGAGCCGGAAGGCTACCCGCCGAATGGTTCGATAAGCCTTCACCTCGTCAACTCGCTGTCCAGGCGAGTCCAGGCGCTACATGACTTCTCCAACGGAACGCTTCACACGCTCCGAGGGAATCCTACGCTTCCGCAGACGCCGCCTGCAACGTGTGGCAAGGGCCATTGCTCATGCAGGCGCATTGCCGAGCGTTGCAATGCTAGGATACCGCCTGAGTAGAGCGCGGGTGAGTGAAAGAGCGACGGCCATGGCTATCAGAATCGTCACCGGTGGCATTGCCCAAGAGACGAACACGTTCCAGTGGGAACCGACGACGTACGAGGATTTCCAGAAGGGCTCGAGCTTCATCGACCGAGGTGAGGAGATACTGGCGCTCGAAGGCACAGGTCTGATCTATGGCGGGATCATCGCCGAAGCGAAGTCACAAGGCGTCGAGCTCATTCCCACAACCTATGGGCGGGCAGTGCCTGGCGGAAGAGTCACCCGGCATGCCTTTGAGACGCTTCGCGACGAGATTCTCGACTCTCGACGGCATTCGCGCGGCGTTGCCCGTCGATGGCGTGATGCTCGGGATCCATGGCGCGATGGCGCTCGAACATCTGGACGATGGCGAGGGACCGCTGATCACGGCCATACGCGAACTTGTCGGCCCGGATGTACCGATCGTTGCTCCGCTGGATCTGCACACGAACCTTTCCGACGAAATGATGGCCGAAGCCACCGCATTTGTGGGCTACAAAGAGTACCCCCACATTGACATGGCAGAGACGGGCGCGCACGCCATGCGCATCCTGCTCGCAACCGTCCGCGGAGAGTGTGTGCCGACAATGGCGCATGTTCGATTGCCGCTGATCGCCCCGAACCAGTCGATGGTCACGACGTGGCAGTCTCCATTGAAGATTGCGATCGACCGCGCCAGGGAGCTGGAGCGTGAACCCGGAGTTCTCGCAGCGACGGTCCTCGGCGGGTTCCCGTTCGCGGATGTCCCGTTCGCCGGAGTCGCCACCATCGTTGTTACCGATAATGACCCGGCGCTCGCTCGCCGGCTTGCTAATGAGCTTGCCAGCATGTGCTGGGAGCGACGAGATGACTTCGAAATTACACCGACGCCAATCGAAGCGGCCATCGCGGAAGCGCTTGCGGGCACGCCTGGCAGTGTCTACGTCTTGGCCGACATTGCCGATTCCGGCGCCAGTGGGACCGCGGGAGACGGGACTGCCGTCCTGCGTGGCCTGCTCGAGGCACGAGCGCGTTCAGCAGCTGTGGCTCAAATCATGGACCCGGCCGCGGTTGAAGCGTGTATAGCGGCGGGTGTCGGCGCCGTCGTGACGCTCTCAGTCGGCGGCAAGCACGACAGCTTCCATGGCGATCCGGTGGAAGTAACTGGCAAGGTGCGCCTGATCCATGAAGGTCGCTTCCCGATGAGCGGAGTCATGGGACGCGGGACGTTCGCCAGCCGCGGGCGTACCGTTGTCCTGGAGATCGGCGGACCCGATGGCATCGAGCTGCAATTGAGTGAGCTGCGCGGGCATCCGAACGACCTCAATTATTTCCGCTGTTTTGGCATTGAACCCACGGAACGACGCATCCTCGTTCTGAAAAGCGCAGCCCACTTTCGCGCGGCGTTTGAGCCAATCGCGACGAAAGTGATTGAAGTCGACGCCCCGGGTATCAGCAGCCCCAGACTGACGCAGTTCCCGTATGAACGCCTGCGCCGGCCGATCTACCCGCTCGATCGCGACACGACGTGGACGCCGGAGATCTGAACGGAGGCGACAAGCTTCGATGGAACAACCAGTACAGGTTGGGGTCGTCATGGGCTCGCGCTCGGACTGGTCGACGATGTCGCATGCGGCAGAGACCCTCACCGAACTAGGCATCGCGCATGAGGTGCGCATTGTTTCTGCCCACAGGACGCCCGACTTAATGTTCTCATACGCCGAGCAGGCGGAAGGGCGGGGGTTGCGGGCGATCATCGCAGGTGCAGGCGGAGCCGCGCACTTGCCCGGCATGCTGGCGGCCAAGACGCACATTCCGGTTCTGGGAGTACCAGTGCAATCGCACGCACTCAACGGCCTGGATTCGCTCTATTCCATCGTGCAGATGCCCGCCGGTATACCACTCGCCTCGTTCGCGATCGGACGAGCCGGGGCGGTGAACGCAGCACTCTTCGCGGCAGCGCTCCTTGCGGCTACCGATCCCGTCATCCGAACAGCGCTTCTCGCGTATCGAGAGGCTCAAACGCGGAGAGTACTCAGCGACCCAGACCCACGGGTTGAACCATGAACGTTGGCATCATCGGCGGTGGGCAACTCGGGCGAATGCTGGCACTGGCAGGATATCGGCTCGGAATGCGCTTCAGGATCCTTGACCCTGCAGCGGATGCTTGTGCCGGCCACGTGGCTCATCTGGTCTGCGCCGGATACGATGATCGTGACGCGATGACTGAGTTTCGTCATGCCCTCGATGTGGTCACCTATGAG
This sequence comes from Chloroflexota bacterium, assembly GCA_003577355.1. Lineage (GTDB taxonomy): Bacteria > Chloroflexota > Chloroflexia > Thermomicrobiales > CFX8 > CFX8. The sequence continues at coordinate 27,868 of QEUZ01000008.1, forward strand.
TTTGAGAACGTACCAGTGGAGGCAGTCGCTCACCTGAGTGAGCGGATATCGGTGTTCCCTGGCGTTGCTGCACTCGCCGCCGCACAGGACAGAGTTGCTGAAAAGCGTCTGTTTACTGAGGTTGGCCTTGAAACGGCAGCGTATGCGCCA
>QEUZ01000380.1 GCA_003577355.1 Chloroflexota bacterium
ACCTGCGCCGACCGTTCACGCGGACGAGCGAGTCGCCAGCGCGGGCGACCGCATCCGCTAGCTCGTTCGAAAGTTGCTGGAGTACGCTCGTAGCGCTCCCCTGCTCAATCGTCGTTGTCATCGCTCGATTGTTCCCCTCTGCGTCACAACAAATCTCTACCGGCATGGAAAGGGACAGGCCACTTTCACTGCAACAGAGGATATGGCGCAGCGACGCCAGCCACATCAGCGGTCCGCGCAGGGCCCATCCTGCCGAATCAGGCAGGTGCATACCTCCCCACAGGCGGGCTGGCACACAAACGTCTCCCGCACACATGGCGGAACATCAAGGCAGGGGAGCGACGATGTCGGCTCTGGCGTCAGCGGGCCAGGTTGGTCACGTGGGCGGAGGGCACACGGCCACCGTTCCACTTACCACCGAGCGCGCGTTCCACCTGTGCGCACAACTGCAGTAACAACCCATCGTTCGTCTGGCGCGACATCGCGTGGATCCCCAGCGGCAGGCCGTTGTCGTGTTGGGCCATCGGCAGCGAGATCGCGGGGATCCCGCACAGGTTGCCAAGCGGCGTGTAGGCGTACATGCCCCACAGGTTGTGGAACCATGCGTATGGCGTGTCGGTATCGTTCAGCGTGATGTAGTCCATCGTCCCCAGCCGGTGGGTGGTCTTGGTGGAGATTGGCGTCAGCAGCACGTCCCACTCCTCGAAAAATGCGCCGAACCCACGCGAGATCGTATTGAACGTTGCCGCCATCTCGGCGCGCAGCAGGTTTGACGCGCCGATGCCCGCCTCCCAAATCTTCACGTTCATCGGCTCGAACCACTCGGTCGTCGGACGTTCGAGACCGCGCGATTTCGCGACGCGGTCGAAATTCGGAGCGAGGTTCGTGATGTAGCAGTTCGTCTGGGCGGCATGCGCCGCTCGAAAATCGACCGCAGGGGTTGCCCAAGCGATATGGTGGCCGAGCCCTTCCAGGAAACGCCCCGCGCGCTCCAGCTCCGAGACGATGTGCGGCGTGGCGGAGTAATCGCCCCACTCGTGGGAGAGCGCAATGCGCAACGGCTGGGGGTCACGCTCCACCAGGCGCAGGAATGGCTCTGGCGCAGTCCAGTACGGCATGAACTCCCCCGGCGCGCCGCCACGACAGGCATCGAAAAACGCGGCAGTATCGCGCGCGGTACGGGTGTGGCAGCCCTGCACGGAAACGACGCCGGTGAGGTCGGAGCCATCCGGTGCGGCGGAGAAGACCCCCCGCGACGGTTTCAACCCGATGTTGCCGTTAATCCCTGCCGGGATGCGCGTGGAGCCGCCACCGTCGCTCGCATGCGAGATCGGGATCACCCCACTGGCGACAATTGCGCCGGTACCAGACGACGACCCACCTGTCGTGTACGCCTGGTCCCAGGGGTTGCGCGAGATATAGACTTGGACATTCTCCGTTGAACCACACACCCCAAACTCCGGGCAGGTGGTGCGCCCGATGATGTTCAGACCGGCTGCGCGAATCTTCGTCACCAGGAAGCTGTCCGCCGTGGCCACGTTGCCGCGCATGATCCGCGCGCCGAACTCCTGCTTGCGTCCCTTCAGCGTCGGCCCGAGGTCCTTCATCAGGTAGGGCACGCCGGCAAACACGCCTTCAGGCTGCATGCCATCCTTGAGCGGGTCGGCGATCACGTCGTCGAAGAGTTCGATTACCGCGCCGATCGTCGGGTTCACGATCTCGACCCCGGCGGCAACCTGTTCTGCCAGCTCCCGTGGCGTCACTGCACCACGTCGTACCAGCTCGGCCAACCCCAACGCGTCGTACCCCACCCATTCGTCCCAGGACATGACGGTGCGCATCAACGGCCTCCTTGTGCATACACGAGGCGCATACTACCGCCATATCGTGGTTGTGAGCGATAGGATGTGGGGACCTATTGCGGCGTGATCCGATACAGCACGGCACGCCCATCATCGGCAACGTACAGCGAGCCGTCCAGTCCTGCCACCACCGCGACCGGGTCGCGGAAGCCCGTGACGAAATCGACGATCGACCCAGCGAGGTCCGACGCTGGTGTCGCAGCTGCCGAAGCATCCGCAGCAGCTGGTTGTAACCGCACGAGCCGCCCGCCGTCGGCATCGCTGACCAGGGCGAGCATGTCACGCAGCGGATCGCCGATCGTACCGTCTGGCCGGTACAGCAACAGGTCGCGGATTGCACGCACCAGCGTCGCGCCACGCGCGGCATCCGCCGTGGGAGTCGGTGCGGCAATGCCTTGCAGCGACAACACCCCGCGTGTCAGCTCATTCAGGGTAAAGCGCACCAGCTCGCCATCTGCGTCTGCCGCCCAGATACTGCCGGAAACATCGAGCACGAATGCCGCGTTGGCGCTGAATGTCACCGGCACAAGGTCCAGTTGTTCGGTGACCGCATCCCAGCGCATCACCGTGGCAAAGCCGGAGCGAGCGTGCGTCGCTTCTACGCCTCCGATATACAGGCATTCGTTCGGGCCAGGCGCGGCAATGACAGTCGCCGGATCAAACGGCAACGCAATCGGCGGGTGGCTGACGTCGATGATGCCATCGGCGTCGAGATCCTCGAAACGGTGCAGGCCGGCACTATCGACCACATAGATCGTCGAACCGACGCTCGCAACGGCAACCGGGTTCTGCAACCCACTGACCAGCGGCACTTCGGCGCCCGCACCTGGCGCCAGCGCGCTGATCGTGCCGGACGCGTGCGCAATCAGCACGCGCGAGTCCGGGCCGATCGCGAGGTCGGTGATGTCAGTGACGTTTGTCAACACAACACTCGCGCTATAGCCGAGCGGCGCCACCAGATCGGCACTGACATCGGCGGCCGGCTCTGCAACGAGGCGGCGTTGTTCCTCCCCAGGTTCGTCGCCATACCGCCAGCGGTAGTAGTGCCGGCCAACGTTGGTCACCGCAAACTGCTCGCTGCTCGCGGCCCTGGGAGTGTAGACAACCACCCGCCGCTCGAACAGCTGCACGAGATGGTCGGCCCCGTCGGCCTGCACCCAGTAGGCCTCACTCACTGGGTAACCGAGCGCCTGCTGCCAGCTGAGCGTGCCGAACGGCTCCGTTGCAAACCATGCCGCAAAGACATCTGGCACATTGTGTCCCGTGACGTCAATGTAGACAGCGGCGATGGCGACAACCGGGACAGGCCCGGTAAGCACCTTTCCTCCAGGCAGCAGCCAGTCGTCCAGCACGCCATCCGGCGAGACTGTCCGGTTGGGCGAGCGGGACAGCGCGGCGACAGCGAAGTCGGCATACGTCGGCCCAGCATCCTGACCTGCGTTGGCAGATGTCGCCATAATCGGGATGTTGGCCGGGCTGCGCTGGGTAAATGCATCATCACCCACCTGCACCGCGCCGGAGGTCAATTCGCGCACCAGTAAGCCTTGTGTCACCGTACCAGTGGCTGCGTCCAGCTCCATGCGGCCGCGGTCAAAGTACTGCACCAGCCGCCGGCTGCCAGCCGCGTCGGCGTATGGTTCCACGAGCGACACCAGCGGTGCGCCGCCCCACAACAGCTTCTGGCCGGACGCACCGGCTTGCGCGAAGAATCGGGAGAAGCTTGGGTCAGCGAACGGGGTTGGCTGGGTAGCCTCGACCGGCAGGAACGACACCCCGACGAGCACACCCAACGCGAGGAAGATAACCCACTTCAAGACGAAGACCACCTAAAATATCGACCCGAAACAGGACGGCATCCCTCGCCGTCCGCTGTTGTACACCTATTACAACGAGTGACACGATCATCGGTTACTGGATAGAACCTGCGAACGTACGCACTTGTGGCCGCTGTCCCTGTTCGGATGCTCACGCTCGAGGCAGGAAATTGCCGAATCCGCCCTGTGTAGCACATCATTCCCAACATGCGCCTGGCGCGTCAGGCGCGTGGTGAGATCGAAA
>QEUZ01000381.1 GCA_003577355.1 Chloroflexota bacterium
AATCCAGGAGAGCGAAAAGCAGATGATCGCCAGCATCCTGGAAATGGACGAAACTGTGGCGCGTGAAGTGATGGTGCCGCGCATCGATATGGTGACGCTCGATGTCAACACCAATCTGCGCGACGCGCTCGACACGATCATCGAATACGGACATAGCCGCATCCCGGTCTACGAGGGCAACGTCGATGTCATCATCGGGCTGCTCTACGCCAAAGACCTGCTCAAATGCTTCCGCGAGAATCGGATGGACGCCCCGATCCGTGAACTCTTGCGCGCACCCTATTTCATCCCGGCCAGCAAAAAGGTGACCGCGCTCTTCCGCGAGATGCAGCAGCAGCGCATTCACCTGGCGATCATCGTCGATGAATATGGCGGCGTCGCTGGTTTGGTGACGATCGAGGATATTCTTGAAGAGATTGTGGGCGACATTCAGGACGAGTACGATGTGCGCGAAGAGGCGTACTATCAGCCGAGCGGCGACCACGCCTACATCGTCAATTCGCGGCTCGACCTCGATTCGCTCTCTGAACTGCTCGATATTGACATCGAGGAAGAAGAGGCTGACACTGTCGGCGGGCTGATCTACAGCCGACTCGGCCATGTGCCGGAGCAGGGTGAGATGCTCGAAATTGAAGGCTGGCGCTTTACGGTGCTTTCACTCGATGGACGACGCATCCTCCAGGTGCGCGTCGAGCGGATTTCACCACCGCAAGCGGTTGAAGAGGTGCAGATAGCCTCTCCGATTCAAGAAACAAAGCCTTTGCTGAAATCGACTGGAATGGCAAACCAATCATGAAACCAGAAGAGCTGATCCGGCATGCGCTTGAAGCGCGCACCCGCGCCTACGTTCCCTACAGCGGCTATCCGGTCGGCGCCGCTGTGTTGGCCGCAAATGGCGATGTGATCGTGGGATGCAATGTCGAAAACGCGGCGTATCCTTCCACGATCTGCGCCGAGCGCGTCGCGCTCACCGCAGCTGTCGCACAAGGCGCCCGCAACTTCGTCGCCATTGCTGTGGTCACGCGCAACGGCGGCTCGCCGTGCGGCGCATGCCGACAAGTGATGCTTGAGCTGGGGCCGGAGATGCTCATCATCGCCGACACGGAACGGCCGGTCGGTCTGGCGGGAGTCATTGGCGGCGAAGAGACCGAGGTGAGCGAGGCGACCACCACGGTGCTCCTGGAAGCGGCCGGTTTCGACGCCAAGTCGGTACGCCGCACGGCCCGTGGGCTGAAGCTGCGCACCGACGCTTCCGCGCGCTTCGAGCGTGGGGTCGACCCAAACCTCGCCTGGATAGCGACGCGCCGGTTCGCACACCTGTTGCGCAAAATCATGCCGGATGCGACGGTGGAGCTGCGCGCGGATGTCTACCCGCGTCCGCGGGAGCCGTTCGAGCTGCGGTTGCCGTACGCGGAGATCGAACGCCTGCTCGGCATGGTCATCCCGCTTGAGCGGGTGCTGGAGATCCTCACGCGCCTGGAGTTCCAACCGAGGGTCGAAGAAGCCGATGGCCCCACGACAGTCGTCTGCACGGTGCCAACCTACCGCTGGGATGTCAGTCTGAAGGCCGATCTTGTCGAAGAGGTCGCGCGCATCCACGGCTATGAATCGCTGCCGGAGCGACTGCCGGAAGGGCAGACGGTGCCGGTGCGCCGTGAGACGCCACGGCTGGTCGATCGTGTCGTCCAGGATGCCCTCGTTGGGTCCGGTCTGCGCGAGGTCATTACCTACTCAATGATCAACGAGAACGACCTGGTCGCGCTGTCGGCGCGGGGCGATGCCATCCCCGACGTGTTGGGCGCGTACCCGCGACCGGAAGTCGGCTTTGTCCGAGCCGTGAACCCGCTGCGAGCGGACTGGGAGCTGATGCGGCCAACCTTGCTCCCATCGCTCCTGAAGATCGTCGCAGAGAACCGCAAGCACAGTGAGCGGGTAGCGATCTTTGAAACAGCCCGTGCGTACCAGCCACGTGGCCGCGACGAGCTACCCGACGAACGGCGGGCGCTGGCGTTAGCACTGAACGGGGTGCGCTGGCCGGTCTCCTGGGACCGCACTGATTCGTCGGAGATGGATTTCTTCGACGCCAAAGGGGCTGTTGAGGCGGTGCTGGAACGGGTAGGCGCTTCCGGCGCGTCGTTCGTTGCAGTCGAACACCCGTCACTACAGCCGGGGCGCGCTGCAGCGGTTGTCGTCGATGGCGTACAGATCGGCATCGTTGGTGAGCTGCACCCACTGGTCGCACAGCGTTTCGAGATCGACGGGCGCGTCGCGGTCGCCGAAATCGACCTGCAGACATTCGCCAGCACGTTACTTGAGACGTGGTCGGTCCAGCCGGTCTCGCGCTTCCAGCCAACCCGGCAGGATTTCGCGATCGTCGTGGACGAGGCAGTCCCTGCTGCCGAGGTACGTGCTGTCCTCGCTCAGGCGACGCACCCGCTGGCGACCGATATCACCCTTTTCGATATTTATCGTGGAGCAGGCATCCCGGAAGGAAAGAAGAGTCTCGCCTATAGCGTGACGCTCGCGGCGCGTGACCGCCAGCTCGGGGACCACGAAGTGGAGCGTATCCGCTCCCAGATCCAGCGCGGTCTGAAGCGGATCGGTGGTGCGTTGCGGGCATAAGCCGGTGAGCGTTCCTGTAGACTCACTACGGAGTCAGAGAGGGACGCAGACCGGAGTGGAGACAGCAACACAAGCACGAGCGAGTGCCCGGCCAATCGAACGCGTGCGTGGCACATTCGACAAGAGCGCAGTTGAGGTGCGCCGGCAAGCGGCGCTGCTTTCGGAGCTGCAGCAGTTGGCCGCCTCGCACACCTACGCGCTGGTCGATACCCCGGTGCTGGAACATACCGAGCTGTTCCTGCGCAAGTCGGGTGGCGAGCGCATTACGCAGCTGTATGCCTTCCAACACCGGGGGCGCGGCCTTGCGCTGCGGCCGGAGTTCACTGCCGGAATCGTGCGTTCGTGGGTAGACCACTTGCAGAGCGAGCCTCTGCCCGCGCGCCTGGCGTATAGCGGGCCGGTGTTCCGCTACGAGAAGCCGCAGGCCGGTCGCGCGCGCCAGTTCACGGAGTTCGGATGCGAGCTCATCGGTGGCTCCGGCCCGCTCGCCGACGCCGAGATCATCGGGCTGGCACTGGAAAGCCTGCGAGTGGCGGGGATCGCGCGCCCGCATCTCGTGCTCGGCCATATCGGTGTCGTGATTGACTTTCTGGCTGGGCTGGACGTTGATCAACGAGCGCAGGACTGGCTGACCTGGAGCATGGAACGGCTGCGCAAAGGGGACGACACAGCACACGAGCTCCCGCCGCACCTCGCGCGTCTGGAGGCGACGCTCGACGCAAGCAGCCCGCTTCAGGAGCTCGATGACCTGGACGAAGCCGCTGCTGGGGAGCTTCTGCGCCAGGCAGGCGTGCAGTTTGAAGGCAGCTCGCGTTCCGCCGAAGAGATCGTTCGCGGGCTGTTTGCCCGCAGGCGGCGTAGGCACGACCCGCAGGTGCTGCGCGATGCCGCAGAGTTCGTTGGCAGGCTGACGCAGCTCGCCGGCGCGCCAGCGGAGGTGCTTGGGCCACTGCGGAGGTTGGTGGCAGAACGCGGGTTGGACACTGCGCCGCTGGATGAGCTGGAAGAGATCGTCGCGCTGCTGGGCATTTTGGGGCACGACGCGCGCGAGGTTACCATCGACCTGGGCATGGGGCGAGGCCTGCATTACTACACTGGCATGCTCTTCGAGATCTACGCGTCAGGCCGGAGCGGCCAACAGCTGTGCGGCGGCGGCAGGTACGACGATCTCGCCGGGCTGCTCGGCGCACGCCAGGCGACCCCTGCCTGCGGCTTTTCGCTCGGCCTCGAACGGGTGTTGGCTGCCAGCTCGCGCACATTTGCGACAGACTTACAGCCCGCCGTGCTGGTCCTC
>QEUZ01000382.1 GCA_003577355.1 Chloroflexota bacterium
GATGTCGAGATCGCCAGGGCGTTGGGTGAACGGGGCCGTTTCCCGTACGCCGCTGCGCTGGCAGCGCACTTGGAGTACCAACCAACTCGCGGCGAAGCGGCGACCATCGGCGTGCTGCAGGGCTTCGTTCCCAACGAAGGTGATGCCTGGACGTATGCGCTGGACGCACTTGGCGCCTTCTGGGAACGTGTGCTGACGTACGAGACGGGCGACCCACTCCCACGCCCAACGCTGGCCGACCTGCTCGACGCTGGTGGGTTGGAGCCACCGCCTGTTGCCTGGGAGCTGATCGAGCCATTCCTCTCTGCCGCGCAGGCATTGGGGCAACGTACCGCTGAGCTCCATGTCGCGCTGGCGAGCATCTCCGACCCTGCGTTCGCGCCGGAGCCATTCACGATGCTCTACCAGCGCTCGGTCTACCAGGGGTTGCGTGGCCAGATCGACGAAACGTGGCGGCTCCTGCGCCAGAACCTCGCGCGACTCGACCCGGCCACAGCAGCCGCTGCCGAACGGCTGTTGCCCCGCGAGGACGAGGCCCAGCGTGTGGCGCGCCGCATCACCGCGCAGAAGCTCGACACTGTGCGCATCCGCACCCACGGCGATTACCATCTCGGCCAGGTGCTCTTCACCGGCAGCGACTTTGTCATCATTGATTTCGAGGGCGAGCCAGCCAGCCCGCTCAGCCAGCGGCGGCTGAAACGTTCGCCGGTACATGACATCGCTGGGATGGTACGCTCATTCGACTACGCCGCCTGGATCAGTTATGCCAACGCCCGCGAACAGGGGCTTGTGCCGCAGGAGCGGGCACAGGAAGCGGCGGAGTGGGCGCGCTTCTGGAGTGGTTGGGTGGCGTTGGCGTTTGTCCGCAGTTACTTGGCGACAGCTGGGCCGGCTCCCTTCATCCCGCAAACGCCGGCCGGCTTGGCAACGTTGTTCGAGCTGGCGCTGCTGACGAAAGTGGCCTACGAGCTGCGCTACGAACTCAACAATCGCCCGAACTGGGCGTGGGCGCCTCTCAACGGGCTACTGGACCTGTTGGATGCCGCCGGCAAAGGAGCGACACATGGCTGCTGACGACGCGACGACGCCCCGCAAGCCGCGGCGTACCCGCCGCAAGGCCGTCGCACCGCAACCGGAGTTCACGACCTTGCTCTCCGCCGACGATATCTACCTGTTCAACGAGGGCAGCCACTTGAAGCTGGCCGATCATCTTGGCGCGCACCGCGTGGCAACCGGCACGCACTTCGCCGTGTGGGCGCCGAACGCCGAGCGCGTCTCAGTCATCGGCGACTTCAACGGCTGGGATGCCGAAGCCAACCCGCTGACGCCTCGCGAAAGCTCCGGCATCTGGTACGGGGTGGTCGCAGGGGTCCAGCAGGGGGCGGTCTACAAGTACAAGATCGTCTCGCACCACAACGGCTACAGCGTGGAAAAGGCCGACCCCTGCGCCGTGTTCTGCGAGGTCCCGCCGCGGACCGGCTCCGTCGTCTGGGACCTCGACTACACCTGGGGGGATGCCGCCTGGATGGCGCAGCGCGCCGCGCGTAACGCTGCCGATGCGCCGATCTCCATCTACGAGGTCCACCTCGGCTCCTGGATGCGCGTGCCGGAAGAAGGCAACCGTTCGCTCTCCTACCGCGAGCTGGCTCCCCGGCTGGTGGACTACCTGCGAGACACCGGCTTCACCCATGTCGAGTTTCTGCCGGTGATGGAACACCCCTTCTACGGTTCCTGGGGCTACCAGACCACCGGCTACTTCGCCCCGACCAGCCGCTACGGCGTGCCACAGGACTTTATGTACCTGGTCGACACCCTGCACCAGCACGGCTTTGGGGTGATCTTCGATTGGGTGCCCTCGCACTTCCCAACCGACCAGCACGGGCTGAGCTACTTCGACGGCACGTACCTCTACGAGCATGCCGACGAGCGCCAGGGTTTTCACCCGGACTGGCAGAGCCTGATCTTCAACTATGGCCGTAACGAGGTGCGCAGCTTCCTGCTATCGAGCGCGATGTTCTGGTTCGACCGCTACCACGTCGATGGGCTGCGGGTCGATGCCGTGGCCTCGATGCTCTACCTGGACTACTCGCGCAAGGAAGGGGAATGGATCCCCAACGAGTTCGGCGGGCGGGAGAACCTGCGCGCGATCGAGTTCCTGCGCCGGCTCAACAGCGAGGTCTACCAGGCTCATCCTGATGTCCAGATGTTCGCTGAGGAGTCGACCTCCTGGCCAATGGTGTCGCGCCCCACGTACATCGGGGGGCTTGGTTTCGGCGCGAAATGGGACATGGGCTGGATGCACGATACCCTGCGCTACTTCGCCCACGACCCGATCCACCGCAAGTACCACCAGAACGAGCTGACCTTCCGCGCACTCTACGCCTTCACCGAGAACTTCCTGCTACCCCTCTCCCACGACGAGGTGGTCTACGGTAAGGGTGCGCTGCTGGCGAAGATGCCGGGGGACGAGTGGCAGCGCTGCGCCAACCTGCGCCTGCTCTACGGCTACATGTACACCACCCCCGGCAAAAAGCTGCTCTTCATGGGCGGCGAGTTCGGCCAGACGAGCGAGTGGGACCACGATTCCAGCTTGGACTGGCGCCTCTTGCAGTATGAGCCGCACGCCGGCATCCTGCGCTGGTTGCGCGCGCTGAACGACGCCTATCGCAATCTGCCCGCCCTGCACGCCCGCGACTTCGACCCGGCCGGCTTCCGCTGGGTGGACGCCAACGATGCCGACAACAGCGTGCTGACCTACCTGCGCATTGGGCGAGACGAGCGCGAGATGGTGCTGTGCGCCTGCAACTTCACGCCGGTGCCGCGCCACAACTACCGTGTCGGCGTGCCGTGCGAGGGCATCTGGCGCGAGGTGCTGAATAGCGACGCGCGCGAGTACTGGGGCAGCGGGCAAGGGAACCTGGGGGCCGCCGAGACGACGCCGGTCCCCTGCCATGGGTTGCCCTTCTCGTTGAACCTTGTGCTGCCGCCTTTGGGCTGTATTGTTCTCACCGCACCGGTGGGCTAACCTCCGGCACGCTGCTTCCGCTGGCTGACGGTGAGGACGGGCAGGGCGGTGACTGACCTTCTGGCGAGAATGAGCGCGCGTATCCCCGGCACGCTGCCAGGGCTACTTGGCATCGAGATTACGTCAATCGACGCAACCAACGTGCGCGGGCAGCTGACGGTGCGCCCCGACCTGCTGGCCCCCAATGGGTTCCTGCACGGGGCGACAGTCGTCGCGCTGGCCGACACCGTCTGCGGCTTCGGCGCGTTCGCCAACAAGCCGCCCGAAGCAACCGGCTTCACAACCATCGAACTGAAGACCAATTACCTCGGCACCGCCCGCGAGGGACGCATTACCTGCGAAGCCACCCTCCTGCACGGCGGCCGCACCACCCAAGTCTGGGACGCCACCGTCTACGGCCCCAACGGCAAACCAATCGCCGTCTTCCGCTGCACCCAGTTGCTGCTCTACCCACGGGGGTGATGGCTTCGTGGTCATGAGCCACGCCTTCATGCGGCCACCCTAACGCAAGCTGCGGCTGGCTGCGGGCGCTTCTCCAGCGCTGTTGATCGCTATGTCTCCTCCCCCGCACCATCGCGTACAGTTCCTCATGACACTCGTGCGATCGTCGGGAGGGTTGTATGGGGACGGACTACGCAGCGTATAGCTTCTGGCTGGAGACGTGTGGCGATGACCTGACGCCGCGTCCGGCGCTGGCCGGGACGGTGGATGCCGATGTTGCCATCCTTGGGGCAGGCTACACCGGGTTGTGGACAGCCTACTACCTGCTGGAGCGCGAGCCAGCGATGAAGGTGGTGATCCTGGAGCGCAGGATCGCCGGCTTCGGCGAGGATTCGCAGGTGCTGGACGCGCAGCA
>QEUZ01000383.1 GCA_003577355.1 Chloroflexota bacterium
AGGAAGGCAAGCATGCCAACCATCAACGCCTCGGTCGCCCCGGTCGTGACGGTGACTTCGCGCTCCGGGTCCACCTCGCGGCCGAAGCGGCTGCTCCAGTCGGCAGCGATCGCCCTCCGCAGGCGTGGCGTCCCATGGCTCGGCGCGTACTGGTTCATATCGGCGCGAATGGCCGCTTCGGCTGCGGCTTTGACGAACTCGGGGCCAGGGAAATCTGGGAAGCCCTGACCAAGGTTGATCGCCTGATGCTCGACTGCCAGCCTGCTCATCTCCGAGAAGACCGAGGTGCCGAAACCGGAGAGCCGGTGCGCCGCGCGCGTCATGCTTCGCCCCTACTCCATGCGGGGAATGGGAACATCGATAATCGTCGGGCCGGTCGCGCCGAGCGCGGTCTCCAGCGCCTGCGCCAGCGCATCGGCGCTGTTGGCGCGCACGCCGGGGATGCCATAGGCCTCCGCCAGCTTGACGTAATCAGGGTTCTTCAGCTCCACCGCCATCACTCGCCCAGTGTCTGATTTCATCGCCTGTTCGACGGCAGTGTAGGTCGAATCGTTGAAGATCACGATCGGCACCGTCACATCGAACTGCAGTGCAGTGGCGACTTCCTGCATGGTGAACTGGAACCCGCCATCTCCGACGATTGCGACGACGGCCTGCTCCGGCGCACCGATCTTCGCGCCGATCGCCGCCGGTACCGAGAACCCGAGCGTGCCGTAGTTGGAAGGGAACAGATAGGTGCGTGGCTCGTAGACAGGGTAGGCGTCATTCATGCGGTAGCTCATCATCGTCATATCCTGGACGATGATGCCATTGCGCGGGATGACCGACCGCAACGCACGGATGTATGGCTGGTAGGCATCTTCAGCGGGCGCGACGGCGCTGCGGTACCGTTCGACTTCCTCCGGGGACGTGCGCGGAGAGATCTCGCTGGCCCGTTGCCGCAGCGACTCCAGCAGTGCGTCCATCGTCGCGGCGGCATCTGCCACGATGCCGAGCGTCGGGTCGGGGTAGTTCGTCGCAATCTCGCGCGGGTCGATGTCGACGCGGATCATCTGCTTCGGCAACGGCATCTGCCAGTAGTTGGTTTCCTGTGCACCCAACTTGGTGCCGACAACCAGCACCAGGTCGGCCGCATGCAGCAGGTCATCCAATGGGTTCTCGCTGGAATAGGCGTCCCAGGCGTGTCCAAGCCCATACGGGTGGTCGTCGGCAACGACCCCCTTGCCCATGATCGACGAGAGCACCGGCGCGCCAAGCAGGGCAGCAATCTCGGTGATTGGTTCCGACGCATCGAGCGCGCCGCCGCCGACGTAGATGATCGGCTTCCGCGCTCCGAGCAGCAGATCAGTCGCCTGCTCGACCTGTTCGCGGGTGGGCGCCGGCCGGTAGCCTGCGGAAACCTCCGGGATAACCAGCTCACCCGTTTCTGCCATGACGTCGATTGGTATCTCGACATGCACCGGCCGTGGACGGCCGCTCACTGCCTCACGCACTGCGCCGAGGACACTCGACGCGACGTGCTGGTGCTCGGTGACCTGGCTGGAATGCTTGGTCACGACGCTCATGAGCCCCGTCTGGTCGCTGATATCGTGCAGGTTACCGCGCATCTTACCTGCGTAGGGCCGTTCCACTTGGGCGGAAACGATGACAACCGGCGACGAATCGGCGTAGGCCTCACCCACCGGCGTGGCCACGTTGGTGATGCCTGGGCCAGTGATGATGAGCGCGACCCCTGGCTTGCCGGAAGCTCGCGCGTAGCCATCAGCCATGAAGCCAGCCCCTTGCTCGTGGCGCGCCAGAATGTGTCGGATCGAGCTCTCGTGCAGCGCGTCGTAGAGCGCCAGCGTGTGGACGCCTGGGATGCCGAACACGACCTCGACGCCAGCGGCCTCCAGCGCGGCGATCGCCGCCTTCCCACCGCTTACCTGTGCTTCCATGCTTGTCCGTTCCTCACCCAACCCGATACAACTTTCGAAGTCTACACTCCCCGCACGCCTCGCTCAGTCGACCAGGCTGGATATCGTTTCGGTTGCTTTCAGACCCGAGCCTGTCAGCAGGATCACCGTTTCACCCTCAGGCAGAGCACGCCCGCGCTCGACGGCCAGCCGGAACGCTGCTGCTCCGACCGCCGCCGTTGGCTCAACGTACAGCCCTTGCGCCCACAGCTCCTTGAGCGTCGCCGCAAGGGTGGTTTCGTCGACCGCCTCCGCCCAGCCGCCCGATTCGCGCAACGCAGCCAGCATCTGCCTTCCACGTGCGGGCGCGCCGATGCGCGTCCCTTCGGCGATTGTCGTTCCGGGCGCTACCGGCGCGACATCTGTCAGGCCAGCATCAAATGCAGCAACCAGCGGCGCGCAGGCAAGCGGTTGCGCGGCAACCAGCACTGGCAGGCGCGAGGGCACCGCTTGGAAGCCGCGCCAACCGCCGACGAAGGCGCTTCCACCGCCGGTTGGCACAACGGCCAGGGCGGGGGAGCGGCGTCCCAACTGCTCCCATACCTCAATCGCCCAGGTCTTCACCCCCTCGACAAAGACAGCATGCCAGTTGTGGCTGGCATAGAATGCACCCTGGTCGGCAGCCGCTGCATCCTGTGCGGCACGGGCAACATCGTCGCGCGAACCACTCACCAAGTGCACCTGAGCGCCAAATGCCCTGGATTGCACGAGCTTGCCCGGTGACGTCGCACGCGGAGCAAACACCAGGCATTCCAGCCCGGCTGCTGCGCAGTAGCCCGCCATCGCCGCCGCCGCATTGCCGGACGAGTCGACGACGACGCGCTGGATACCCAACGAACGCAGGTGTGTCACGAGCACGGCCGCCCCACGATCCTTGAACGAGCCGGTCGGCAGCAGCGCATCGTGTTTGAACCACACCTCGCGGCCCGCAATTTCTCCTCGGATCAGCGGGGTCATCCCCTCGCCTAACGATACCGCCGAGTCCCTGTTGGCCGGGAGAACGTGGCAGTAGCGCCACAAGGTCGTGTCTTGTGTTTCGATCGTTGCACCGGCCAGGTCGTTGTCTCCGACAAGCGCGAAGGCCCCACCGCAGACCGGACAGCGCCACAGAGCTGTGTCAGCCGGCTCAATGTGTCCACAGCGTTCACACGTGTAATGCCAAACCTGCATCGCGTTCCCACCCCCCTCATCGGCAATGTCCTGTCGGCTGCCACTGTACCCTACGCGCCCGAGGGAGTACCCTTAGATCGTGGGGAACGTTGAGGTTGACATCAGGACACGGTTACACCCGTTCCTGCTCGCCGCTTCGCTTGAGGTGCGAGACGAACTTCTGGCGCTCGTCGGGCCAGGCGGCTCCGGCAAGAGCATCCTGCTCCGCTCTATTGCCGGGATATACACGCCAGACGATGGGACAATCGTGTCGGAGGGCACGGTCCTGTTCAACGGCGTGTTGGGCGTCAACCTGCCGCCGAATGAACGCCGCATTGGCTACGTGCCACAGAACTTCGCCTTGTTCCCACATCTCTCGGTCGAAGAGAACATCGCGTTCCCGTTGCGGAAGGCAACCTCTCAAGCATCATCTGAGTCCGCGACACGGGTCAACGACATCATCGAGCTGCTGCGCTTGGGTCGCATCCGCAGGCAACGCCCAGCCGACATCAGCACCGCAGACCGAGTGTGGGTAGCGATAGCGCGCGCGCTCATTGTCGATCCGGATATCCTCTTACTGGATGATACGTTTGCATCTCTCGACCAGGCCGAGCGGCAGCAGGCACGGCACGGATTTGCGGCGTTGCGCAACGCCATTCACGTCGCGACGATTGTCGCAACCGGCGAGCTCGAAGAAGCGTGCGAGATCGGTGACAGGGTCGCAATCCTCGAGCGCGGTCGGGTCCTGCAGGTCGATCACCCTGCAAACG
>QEUZ01000384.1 GCA_003577355.1 Chloroflexota bacterium
CCCCCCGGCGTCTCGGTACCAGGGTGCTACAATCCATCCTATCGACGCTATGTCACACCACGCCAACGGCGGCCGAAGGAGGGCGTGCCAACAATGGATTTGGGACTTGCCGGCAAGGTGGCCATCGTCGCGGCCTCCAGCAAGGGGCTTGGTTTCGCCTGCGCTGCCTCGTTAGCGCGTGAAGGTGCATCCGTCGTGATGTGCTCACGCAACGCAGCCGCTATCACAGCGGCGGCAGAGGCGGTCGGGCGCGAGGCGGTCGCGGCGGAGAATGGCGGAAGCGCGTTTGGGATGGTGGCCGATGTCACCGATGCCGGCGATGTCCAACGGTTGGTCGACGAGACGCTCCGCCGCCATGGTCGCATCGATATCCTGATCTGCAACGCGGGCGGACCCCCGGCAGGCATTTTCGAAACGCTTGATGACCAGGCATTTGCCGATGCGCTGAATCTGAACCTCATGAGCACGTTGCGCTTGTGTCGTGCTGTAGTGCCGCAGATGCGAGCGCAAGGTGGGGGTTCGATCGTCAACATTACGTCGATATCGGTGAAGCAGCCGATCGACGGGTTGATCCTGTCAAACACAGCCCGGGCTGGGGTGATCGGCCTAGCGAAGTCGATGGCGAACGAACTGGGGAAGTACAACATTCGCGTCAACAACGTTGGCCCTGGGCCGACCCGCACCGAGCGCATCCTCTCGCTCGCGCGGCAGCGCGCGGCGATGCTGGGGATCACCGAGGACGAAGCAATCAGCCGCGATTGGCAGGGCATCCCACTCGGCCGGCTAGGAGAGCCGGAAGAGTTCGCGAACGTCGTCACCTTCCTCGCATCGCCTGCCGCCAGCTATGTGACCGGGGCAACGATCCAAGTTGACGGTGGGATGTACAAAGGGATCATGTAACGAGCGTGTTCAGGGGGCGTGGGAACGCTTGAAGATCCTTCTGGTTTCGCCATTCGACTACGGGTACCCGGGCGGGGTCAACGAGCATGTCTCGCAGCTCGACCGTGAGTTTCGCCGGATCGGCCACGACACCAGGATCCTCGCCGCGACATCGACGGAGCTGGGTGAATCGGACGATGGCCATGTGTACCGGCTGGGTGCATCGATTCCGCTGCCATCCAACGGTTCAACTGCTCGAATTACCCTTTCGCCATTCATCATTGGGCGGGTGAAGCGTTTTTTGCGCCAGGAGCAGTTCGATGTTATCCACCTCCACGAGCCGCTGGCCCCGGCGCTGCCCTGGATCGTGCTGATGTTCTCCCAGTCGGTCAATATTGGGACCTTCCACGCCGCCCGCACCAACAACATTTGGTACCACTACACCAAGACGATCCTCGACATGATCTTCGCCAAGCTGGATGCGCGCATCGCCGTGTCCGAAGCCGCGCGCGAGTTCGTCGATTCGTACTTCCCTGCGGAGTACACCATCATCCCGAACGGGATCTCCCTCGAACAGTACAACGCGGACATTCCACCGTTGCCGGAGCTATCTGATGGACGCCCAAATATCCTCTTTCTTGGCCGGTACGATGAGCCGCGCAAAGGGTTCCGCTACCTGCTGCGGGCCTTCCCCAAGGTGCGCACCCAGTTCCCGGACGCGCGCCTGGTCGTCGTCGGTCAAGGGGACCCCACCCGCTACGAACGGTTCATGCAGCAACACAACTTGACGACCGATGACGTGCGTTTCGTCGGGTTCGTGGACGAGAGCATGAAGGCGCGCTACTACGCCTCCTGCGAGATCTTCTGTGCCCCGTCGACTGGCCGTGAATCGTTCGGGTTCATCCTGCTCGAGGCGATGGCCAGCGGAAAGCCCGTCGTTGCGTCGGCGATCCCCGGCTACAGCGGCGTTATCCGGGCCGGACAAGATGGCCTCTTGGTCGAACCCAAAGACGCTGAGGCGCTGGCGCTCGGGCTCGTCCGCGTCCTTGCCGACAACGACCTGCGAGGACGGCTGAGCAGAGCCGGGCGCGAGAGGGCAGAGTCGTTCACCTGGGAACGGGTCGCCCGGCGCGTGCTCGCGCTCTATGAAGAGACACTCGCGGAAGAACGTGGCGCGCTGATCGGCGCTAGCGAACCGACGGATGCGCTTGCATCCGCCGGGACGCGCTGACGGGAGCGCGTGTGGTCAGTACTCGCTTCGCGGACAAAGCGCGCTCGCGTCTTGGGTTCATTGGCAAATTCGTTGCCCGTACTGGCCTGACCCCCAACAGGTTGACCGCCATTGGGCTGCTGTTGAACGTTTTCGTCGCGGCGGTCATCGCCAGCGGCAACCTGATCCTGGGTGGGTTTCTCGTTGTCGCCGGTGGTTTGTTTGACGTCGTGGATGGCGCGGTCGCTCGGGAAACGCAGCGGACCAGTCGCTTTGGTGGGTTCTTCGACGCGACGATCGACCGCTACTCGGAAGCGGTCATCTTTGCTGGTCTCCTCGTGCACTTTACCCGCACCGGGGCCGGCAGTGACGCGATCCTGCTGACGTACGCGGTGATCGTCGGCTCGCTGATGATTTCGTACACCCGCGCACGCGCAGAAACGATCGGATTGCGCGGCGATGTCGGGATCGCCCAACGTTTCGAGCGCGTGGCCATCCTCGCGCTCGCGCTCGCATTCAACCAACCGGTCTGGGGCCTCTGGATCTTGGCGATACTGAGCCATGTCACCGTTTTGCAGCGCATCTGGCATGTTTGGAAACACGGCGAGCCGACCACACACGGAAAGTGAGCCGGCGTGATGTCCGGTAGTTCGGGGCGAGATAACGACGCTGCGGCACGCACGTGTCTCATCTTCATCATCATCGGAGCAATCATCGGGCTGATCGTCTGCTCGATCGTGTTGTTGACGCTGGCGCCGTTCGATATCCTGCCGAAGCCGACCCCACGACCGGAAGATCAGCGCGGCACGGTCGTTAGCACAGACACCCTACTGTTTGCCGTCATGGAAGTGGGCCAAGGAGAGTGTGTCGTCGTCATCACTCCCGAGGGCCGCTCCATGGTGATTGACGGTGGCCGCTCCAGGCAGAGGATGGAGGAGCGAGTTGTGCCGTTTCTCCGCGAACACGGGGTCGAACGGGTCGACTACGTCGTCACGACGAACCCCGACCAGGACCACGTTGCTGGTTTGGAGCGCCTGCTCGAACTGATGCCGGTAGGTACGTGGGTGGACCCAGCCGTGCCGAATGATAACCAGGCGTACTTCCGCTCACTTCAACTTGTCGATGAGAAGGGCATTACTCCACTGCTGGCGCGGCGCGGGGTTATGCTGGACCTGGGCCCGAGCGTGTCGGTCGAAATTCTCTGGCCGGTGGACCCGTTGATGGGTGGTAGCGAACCATCGCGCAACAACAATAGCGTTGTGTTGAAGATTACCCATGGTGAAGTCGCGTTCATCGTCCCCGGAGATATCGAGGCTCCGGCCGAGCGTCGCTTGGTGGAACTGGACGAGGAGGACGAGCTACAGGCGGATGTGCTGGTGCTGGCACACCACGGGAGCAAGACATCCAGCACGGCCGAGTTTCTCGACGCCGTCTCACCGCACGTTGCACTCATCCCGGTCGGTTTGGGCAACCAGTATGGACACCCGCACGATGAAGTGCTCCAGCGCCTGCGCTTCCGCGATATCGCGATCTATCGCACTGATCTTGACGGGACAATCGAAATCATCAGCGACGGCGCTACCTACGAGATTCGGCCGCTCGGGGCACAGGGCACCTGATGAGCACTCGCAGTACGCAACCGCTTATCGTCACCGTCGACCAGATCTCGCCAGATGCCGACAACATTTTGCTGGCGAGCCTGGTAACAGACGACGGGCAAGAGCTAACCGTGCCACTCGACCTCTTGCCCGAAGGGACACGCATTGGCGATGTCCTGACCGTGC
>QEUZ01000385.1 GCA_003577355.1 Chloroflexota bacterium
GCGGCGACAAGCCAGGCGGCGCGGGCGAGGACTTCCAGTGCGTGCGGTGTCATGGTGTCGTGTCCTTCCATGCGGGCTGAGGAGCGTTCCCTTTTTTTGGGTTTGAACCAGTTCGCGGTCGCGGATTACGCGGCCTTGACGAGGAGCTTGACGCCGCGCTCGACCAGTTCGGGGGTGACCGGATCGGCGGCCACTGTGGCGGGCGACTGGGGAGTGCTCCCCAGTGCCAACTGCGCCGCCATGATGTGCTTGCAGGGGAGGCCGGCCTGCTTCTGCCGCTGCTGGTAGTCCGGGCAGGTGCAGTGCTCGTGCGACTGCTCGAAGCGCACGAGGTACATGCTCGACCCGTCGCCGTTGCGGACGACGGCGTAGCCGCTGAGGCCGGCCACGGGGAGGACCGCGCCATCGGCGACAAGCTGCTCTGCCTTTGTCAGTCGCTCCGCCAGGCTCTTGACCGTCTTCGCTGTGACCATTGGGGTGACTCCCTTCGCGCTACCTACCGAATTCCTAGGGGGCTTCCCGATCCCCTGTGTGCTTATAGTAGCAGGCTTATAGTGTCCTGTCAATAGCATACGCATATTGTCTTGCTAGCAGTTGCGTGCTACTATGCGCATGAAAGGAGGTTACTGTGCGAACGATCCGAGAACTTCGGGAGTCTGCCGGCCTGACGCAGTTCGAGCTAGCGGTAAAGGTCGGGGTAACGCCGGCCACGGTCTACAACTGGGAACGCGGGCGGTATGAGCCGAAGGCGTCACAACTTCGGACGCTAGCTCGTGTGTTCGGCGTGTCGATGGACGACATCGACTTCGAGACAGTGGTTGAAGAGGGAAAAGACGCCGCCTAGAGAAGCCCTAGGCGGCGCTGGGAAGCCCCCAGCTCGGTAGGTCGGGCTGGGAACGTCCACAGTCTACAGGAGCATGAGCGATGACGTTTACCTACGAAACGCGCACCGCGAAAGACGGGACCGTCACCTACTCCAAGACGATCAACAGGGGGAACGATCCCCTGACTGGCAAGCGACGGCAGACGCGGGTGAGCGCGCCGAGCGTGCGGGAGTTGAAGCGACTGTACTCCGCGACCGTGACCCAGCTCGACGGTGGCGACTACATCGAACCGTCAACCGTCACGATAGGCGAGTATCTAACGCGCTGGCTGGACACCTACGCGAAGCACAATGTTCGTGCCACGACGTACCGGAGTTACGAGCAACTGATCCGGCTGCACATCACACCGGCGCTCGGCAACGTGCGGCTACAGAAACTGACGCCGGTGCAGTTACAAGCGTTCTACAGCGACAAGCTGACGACCGGACGCGCCGACGGCAAGCCCGGCGGATTGTCGCCGCGCACTGTCCTACACCTGCATGCCGTGATCCGAGAAGCGTTGCACCAAGCGATGCGCTGGCAGCTTGTCGCACGCAATGTCGCGGACGCAGTAGAGCCGCCACGGGCGAAGCGCGCGAACGTGCAGTCGTGGGACGCGGACGCGGCACTGTGCTTTCTCGACGTGGCGAGAGACGATCTCTATAGCCCGATCTGGTTACTGGCGCTCACCACAGGCATGCGGCGCGGGGAATTGCTCGGCTTGCGCTGGGGCGATCTAGACCTCACACGCGGCGAACTGCACGTCCGGCAGTCACTCGTGGAAGTCGACGGGCGCGCAGTGTTCCAAGAGCCGAAGACGGCATCGGGCCGGCGCAAGGTAGCCCTCTCAGACGCGACGGTCACGGCTCTCCGATCGCATCGCGCCAAGCAGAACGAGCGCCGGTTGTCACTGGGCAGCGTGTGGCGTGACCTGGACCTCGTGTTCACCGTCGCGGACGGAGGTCCGATTCTCCCAGCGAACCTGCTGCGGTCGTATCGTCGCATCGTTGAACGCGCCGGCGTACCAGCGATCACGTTCCACGGGCTGCGACACACGCACGCGACGCTACTGCTGAAAGAGGGAACGCACGCGAAGATCGTATCCGAACGACTGGGCCACGCGAACATCGGCATTACGCTCGACACTTATAGCCACGTCCTGCCGGACATGCAAACGGAGGCCGCGAAGAGCATCGACCGGGCGTTGTTCGGAACGTAGTTGCAACCTCGCCGCCAGAAATGCAACCTCAATGCAACCTGGAAGACAAGGACGACAGAGCCGGCCACGCTGGCCGGCTTGCTTTTGGCTTGTGAATAGGAAATCTGGGGAGCCGATGAAGGGATTCGAACCCTTGACCTGCTGTTTACGAAACAGCTGCTCTGCCGGCTGAGCTACATCGGCGCAGTTGCCCGAGCGCAGATTCTAGCACATGGCGGTATCCGGGTCACCGGCTGGGGAAGCGCTCGCGGTAATGCAGTACATAGCCCTTGCCGCCAATCGTGTCGATGTCGAGCCCAGTAACAGCCCCAGCCCGCAACTTGCGACGCAACCGGCTGATCGTTGAGGCCACCGAACCTGGATGCCCGCTCGTGTGGCCGGCGACTCTCGACAAGATGCTGAGCGTGACCGGTTCTCCATCAGCATCTAAGAGCGCAATCAGGATATCCCATTCGCTCGGGGAAAGGACGACGCGTGCATTCCCATCGAAGATCGTCCGCGCGGCGAAGTCAAACCCAATGGCGCCGAGCCGCCGGCGCGCAGGAAGCGAGAACGAAAAGGCGATGAGCGACTGCGCGCGCGCGCGCAGTTCCGCGGGTTCAAACGGAAAGCTCAGGTAATCATCGGCCCCCGCGTCGAGAATATCGGCGATCGGCTGCGGATCGCGTGTCCTGGCGACTGCCAAGACGCGTGTACGGGGGTTCCGGGAGGCACGGGCAGCAGCAGCCAGCATCACCGGCGTCACGGTTTCGCTGCCGAGCACTACCAGGTTCCAATTCTCACGTTCCACACGTTCAAGATCGGCCAACGCAATTGATTCGCACGACCAACCGCCTGCGATGAACGCCGCAAGGATTTCGGCGTACATCGCAGAAGGCTGTATCAGGAGCTCAACACGTGCTAAAGCAAGCCCCGCCGGAGCATGGGCATACAGTTCGTTGTGCAGCGAAGACCCTCCCCCCAACCCAGGGACGCTGCGATGTATGACACAACCCCTCGACCACCCGCATCTGTGGTACGCGCTCAGCCTAGCGTACAGGCTTCGTTGCGATGCGTACTGAATGCAGGACTGAACGATGACACTCCATACAGCCACATCCACCGACGCGTCAGTCTCGGTTTGGAATCTCTCCTCCAGCAGCTGGCGAGGAGATTCCGCACGTGAGAGTTGCGCGTCTGGATCGCTCGTTCGAGTACCCGGGGCAGGGCTCGAATATGCCGAAGAATGTACGAGTTGTCACACTCGCTGTCATTCTGCAGCGTTCAGCGTGTTGAACGCACACGCTAGATTACAGCTTAGTGGGGCTGGCCTCTTCGTGTGGGGCCACACCATATCTGGCTGGTGGTCAGGCTTGAGTTCGTGCTGCTTATCGCGTTGCTACACACGTTGAGCCTGTACGGGGTAACGGCGCCGAGCCGGGTATGAGAGGGAGGCATGCTGTGGTCAACCGTATTGTGATCGTTGATGACGATCCTGTCACAAGCAAGGTCATGCGGCTGGTCTTCGAGGACGAAGGCTACGAGACCGTGACACTGAACCGCGGGACGAAAGCGTTCGACGCCGTTTCAGAAGCGGCGACTCAGTTGGTGATCCTGGATGTGAACTTGCCCGATATCAACGGCTTCTCCCTCTGCAAGGAGCTCCGCGCACGCCGCTACTACGGCCCAGTTATCTTCCTCACCGGCCGCGCCGACCTCGAAGACAAGCTCGAAGGCTTCCGCATCGGCGCTGACGACTACATCGTCAAACCCTTCGAACCCCTC
>QEUZ01000386.1 GCA_003577355.1 Chloroflexota bacterium
CGTGCTGACCGCGCAATGGTTGACGGAACGGATGGGCCGGCTGGATGACACCGACCCGCGAAATCCTGTGGAATGTCGACACGCTCGGTAAGATCGCGATTTACGCGCTGTTACTGTTCCCGCTCGCGTTTCTTGCGTTCACCCTGGCGCGACGCGTGCGGATGTGGCGCATGGGGCGACCCGACGACCGCTTTGGCGATTGGAGCCAGCGGGCACGCACCGCGCTGGTGAAGAGCCTCCTGCATGGCCGGATTATCCGCAAAGGGAAGCTCTACGCCGGCATCATGCACCTTTGCATTTATTCGGGCTTCATCATTCTGCTCATCGGTACGCTCATCGTCATGGTCGAAGATGACCTTACCGTGCCGCTTTTTGGATGGAGCTTTTACCGGGGTGACTTTTATCTCGGCTATAAGCTCGCGATGAACTTCGGAGGACTGATCCTGATCCTCGGGGTGGTCATGGCATTTCTCCGGCGCACCGTTCTCAAACCGCGTTATCAAGAGACGGCCGGAGATGATGTCCTGCTCCTCGGCATGTTGTTGCTCCTCACGGTTCAAGGGTTCCTGCTTCAGGCAATGCGGCTGGCTGTTGAGCGACCATCATGGGGCGAATGGTCGTTCGTCTCGTATCCGTTGTCAGTTCCGATGCGTGGGATATCGAACGGGACGCTTGAGTTCCTGCACCAGACGAACTGGTGGGCACATTTCATCACCACGTTCGTTTTCATCGGCTACATCGGCTACAGCAAGATGGTGCATGCGTTTACCGGGCTGACCAACGTGTTCTTCCGGCGGATGACCCCGGTCGGCCAATTGGCGCGCATTGACAACATTGAAGAAGCCGAGACGTTCGGCATTGGGAAGTTGCAGGACCTCACCTGGGCGCAACTGCTGAACGTCGACGCCTGCATGCATTGCGGCCGATGCCTGGAGTATTGTCCCACGTTCAATACCGGCAAGGAACTGCGGCCCCGTGATCTGATCCTAGAGTTGGCGGGCTACTCGGCCGACAGCGGTGGGATTTTCTCCGGAGAGGTGGGTGAAGGGGAGAATGCTGCGCGGTTCCGATGGGGCAGTGGCGCAGACCGCGAACTGATCGGCGGGGTGGTCTCAACCGCCGAGATATGGGACTGCACGACGTGTGGGGCGTGCGTGGAGCATTGCCCCGTCTATATCGACCACGTTCCGCTGATTGTCGGGATGCGCCAGAACCTCGTGCTGGAACAGAACGAGTTCCCGAACGAGCTCGCGCCTGTATTCAACAACTTGGAACGACTTTCGAACCCCTACAGCTTTGCGCCGAGCCAACGCGACGAGTGGACGCGCAAGATGCAGAAGCCGGTCACGATCATGGCGGATGCGGCGGCGCGGGGCGAGGACGTTGAGGTGTTGTTCTTCGTGGGTTGCCTGGGTTCATTCGACTCGCGCAACCAGCAGACGACCTTAGCGCTCGCACGGATCCTTCAGGCCGCCGGGATCAACTTCGCGATCCTGGGCAAAGAAGAGACCTGCACTGGCGACCCAGCGAAGCGTGTCGGGAATGAATACCTGGCGCAGATGATGGCTGAGCAGACTGTCGAGACCCTCAATTCGTACAGTTTCAAGAAGATCGTGACAGCCTGCCCGCACTGCTTCAATGCGATTCGCAACGAGTTTCCACAGATCGGCGGGAACTTCGATGTCGTGCACCACAGCGAATTGATTAGCCAACTCCTCGCCGAAGGTCGGTTGCAGTTGGACCCTGCCTCTGCGCTCGCACGGGGCAAAGTGACGTACCACGACCCCTGCTACCTCGGCCGGTACAACCAGGTGTACGACGCCCCGCGCTCAGTCATCGCTGCCTTGCCCGGGGCTGCGCTAACGGAAATGAAGCGCAGTCGCAACCGCTCATTCTGCTGCGGGGGAGGAGGTGGCCGCATGTTCATGGAAGAAACACGAGGTGCTCGGATCAATCGCGCCCGTGTTACCGAAGCAATCGATACCGGCGCCGAAGTGCTGGCTGCTGCGTGTCCGTTCTGCATGACAATGTTTGAGGACGGTATCCGCGGTGTCGGCGCAGAAGAATCGTTCGTGGTGAAGGACATTGCCGAGTTAGTGGCTAGCTCGCTTCGTTCCCCGAGTGAATCGTCGAACAACGCGTAGTCAGTCGAGCGAGTGGAATTAGTGGAATGCAACAGCCCGACCGTAATGGCCGGGCTGTTCTTCGAGCGGGTGATGGGATTCGAACCCACGACATTCTGCTTGGGAAGCAGACACTCTGCCAGCTGAGTTACACCCGCGTCTTACCTTGCGACGATTGTACGCGAGAAACCGATGATCATCAATGGCGCTGCTCGTCCGAAAGGGCGAAAGAGGACGGCCGGAGCGTTCGGGCTGCGGGTATGAGCATGTGCTCATCAAGCGACGCGACCGCTATTCCCCACTGCGTCCCGCTCCGGCCGTCCTGGGTGAGGAGGAGAGGAGTACTCTTACAACGAACGAGTACGCGCATGGTTGCGCTGACTCTGCAATGAGCCGCAAGGTTGTGGTGCGCGGCGCCAGCGCAGCGTTCGGTGGTTCCACCAAATATATGCGGGCCGGAGAGCAACTGCCCGCGAAACAACGGTGAGCGTGTTGGGATGACCGAGTGGATAGGAGATGGCTGTTTGACATACGCAGAACAAGGTGCAAGCGCTCTAGTCGGTCTCCGCTGCTCCTACTGCGGCAGGTCAGAAGAGGCGACGGAGTTACAGACAACCTGCCCCGCATGCGGAAAAGTGCTGCTTGCAACATATGACCTTGAGCGTGCAGCTATCACTCTCAACCGTGATTCGATGTTGACGCGAGCGTGGAACCTTTGGCGGTATGCCGAGATCATGCCGGTGCTCGACCCAGCTCATCGTTTGTCGCTGGGTGAAGGGGGCACGCCACTCCTACCAGCAAGGCGCTATGGTGCTGAGATTGGGCTGAACCACCTTCTGGTCAAGGACGAAGGGCGGAACCCGACCGGCTCGTTCAAGGCACGGGGACTCGGAGCTGCGGTCAGCAAGGCGCGTGAGTTAGGAGCTGAAGCGATTGCTCTGCCATCGGCAGGAAACGCTGCCGCCGCTGCCGCTGCGTATGCAGCAGCCGGTGGGCTGCGCTGTGTCGTGTTCATGCCAAGAGACGTGCCTCAGGTGTTCGCGGCGGAGTGCTGGGCGTATGGCGCACAGGTCTTCCTGGTTGATGGCCTGATCAACGACGCCGGAGCGATCGTGCGGGAGCTTAGCGCGCAGTTTGGCTGGTTCGACGTTTCCACGCTACGGGAACCCTATCGTCAAGAGGGAAAGAAGACGATGGGTATCGAGCTCGTCGAACAACTCGGCTGGAACGTGCCTGATGTCATCATCTATCCGACCGGGGGCGGAACTGGGATTGTTGGCATGTGGAAGGCCTTCGATGAACTCGAGGCGCTCGGGCTAATTGGCCCTGACCGCCCCCGCATGGTTGTGGTGCAGTCAGCCGGCTGCGCGCCGATCGTCCGGGCCTATGCTGCGGGAGAACGCCACGCTTCGCTGTGGACCAACGCGACGACGGTTGCACCTGGCCTGCGAGTGCCGGTTGCGATCGGTGATTACTTGATCCTCGACGCTCTTCGTGCGAGCGACGGAACTGCTTTGGCGATTGAGGATGCTGAGCTTGTTGGGGAATCGCACCGGATTGCACGCAGCGACGGGTTATTCGTCTCGCCTGAGGCCGGAGCGGCGCTCGCCGCAGCGCGGAGATTGCGAGATAGTGGTTGGATACACGACACAGAGCGAGTCGTCGTCTTCGCCACGGGTTCTGGGTTGCTGCACCCCGACTTGAT
>QEUZ01000387.1 GCA_003577355.1 Chloroflexota bacterium
GCTGACGAAGCGCACATCCTGTTCCCGCAACGCAGCGATGAAGGGCTCTTCGGCCGCGTGCTCGCGACGAATACGCCAATCCAATGGTCAGCTTGGCAGATGCCGCTGGCTGACCTCGGAGTGAAGCCGGAGCACCTGCCATTCTTCCAACGCAGCGGCACGCACAGCATCATGGTCGCGCCGTTACAGACCCGCGAATGTGCCCTGGGAGTCATTGCAGTTTGGCGCGATAGCAACCCCGCTGCGTTCCAGCCTGAAGACCTCGACTTACTCCAGGAACTGGCTGGTCTGGCGGCAAACTCCATCGATCACGCCCGGCTCTACCGCGAAGCCCGCGACGCCGAAGAGCAATACCGCCGGTTGTTCGAGGCCATCCCCGAAGCTGCCTGGGTCTTCGATATCGAATCGCTCCGCTTCCTGGCCGCCAACAGCACCGCCGTCGCGCGCTACGGGTACACCCACGACGAGTTCATGCAACTGACGATAGCCGACTTGCGCCTGCCCGAAGACTGGGATGACATGAACCGGCTGGTGGCGGAGATCCCGAAGGAGGGCCCACACTCCGTCTCGATCCGCCAAGTGTGCAAGGATGGCACGATCATCCAGGCCGATTTGATGTCGCACCCGATCCGCTTCGCCGGGCGGCGCGCGCAACTGGTGATCGCCACCGATGTCACCGAACGACGCCGTGCCGAGGAACAACTGCGCGCCGCCGAAGAACGCTACCGCATGTTGGTGAACCGCATGCCGGGGGTGGTCTACCTACAACAGTTCGGCGAGCAGCCCGGCATCCGCTACATCAGCCCGTCGGTCGAGACGATGCTCGGCTACACACCGGAAGCGTGCATGGCCGACCCCCAGCACTGGATCAAAGTGCTGCACCCTGACGACCGCGAACGCGTCGTGCGCGAGCATGCGGCCGCCACCGCTGAGGGCCGGCGGATGGTCGCCGAATATCGGTTTATCGCGCAGGATGGGCGCAGTGTCTGGGTGCACGACGAGCTCATCCCCATTTACGACGACGATGGCGTTGCGCGCACCTGGCACGGGGTCATCATCGACATTACCGAGCAGCGCCTTGCAGAGGAGGCGCTGGAGCGCAACGAGCGGCGCTTTGCATCGCTGGTCCACAACGTCACGGACATCGTCGGCGTCATGCGTGCAGATGGGACATTGAGCTACATCAGCCCGGCGGTCGAGCGGGTGCTGGGCTACAGCGTCGAACAGCGCGACATTCTGTCGTTCGATACCATCGTGCACCCCGATGACCGGGAGATGTTCCGCAGCGTCGTGCGCGACATCGCAACCGAGCCGCGTGCCACCCGCCGTGTGCACCTGCGTATGCTGCATTCCGGCGGGGCGTGGCGCACG
Organism: Chloroflexota bacterium; assembly: GCA_003577355.1. Classification (GTDB taxonomy): domain Bacteria; phylum Chloroflexota; class Chloroflexia; order Thermomicrobiales; family CFX8; genus CFX8. The sequence continues at coordinate 1,372 of QEUZ01000387.1, forward strand.
CTGGAGGCGCGGCTGACCAACCTGCTCGACGATGCCAGCGTCGAAGGCATTGTCGTGATCGGCAACGACATTACCGAACGCCAAGAGTTCGAAGCGCGGCTCGCGCGACAGGCCTTTTACGATAGCCTGACTGGCCTACCAAACCGGGCGCTGTTTCTCGACCGCTTGCACCACGCAATGCAGCGTGGTGAGCGCGCGGCATCCCCCTTCGCAGTGCTCTTCCTGGATGTCGACAACTTCAAAGTCGTCAACGATAGCCTGGGGCACGCCATTGGCGACGATCTGCTCTTGGCTCTGGCGCGTCGGTTAGAGTCGCTCGTCCGGCCCGGCGATACCGTCGCGCGCTTCGGGGGCGACGAATTTACCCTGCTGCTGGACAACGTCCACGACCCACGGCTCGCCGAAACGGTGGCAGAGCGCATTCTCAACGCACTGCGCGCGCCGTTCGAAATTGCTGGGCGAGCACTGCCGGTCAGCGTCAGCATCGGCATCGTCAGCGCTGCCGGCGTCCATGATGGGCCGGATGTCTTGCTGCGCAACGCTGATATTGCGCTCTACCGCGCGAAGGCGCGCGGCAAAGCCGGGTATGCCGTGTTCGACAACGGCATGCACGCCCAGGCATTGAGCCGGCTGCAACTGGAAGTCGATTTGCGCCAGGCGATCGAGCGCGCGGAGCTGGAGGTGCACTACCAGCCGATCGTGAGCCTGCACACCCGCCAACCACGCGCCTATGAAGCGCTCCTGCGCTGGCACAGGCCAGAACGCGGACTTGTCGGCCCGGGCGAGTTCCTCAGCATGGCAGAGGAAACCGGCCTGATCGTGCCGTTAGGGAACTGGGTACTGCGCACGGCAGCCCAGCAGCTACGCCAATGGCGTGACGAGCGCAGCGTCCCAGAGAAGCTGGGCATCACGGTAAACCTTGCCGCACGCCAATTCGCCCTCAGCAACCTGGTCGACAATGTGCGCGACATCCTGGAACACAGCGGCATTCCGCCGCATCTACTCACCCTCGAAGTTTCAGAGACGGCGATGATGGGGGATATTGATGCCACCATCGCCACCCTCGACGGCTTGCGCAGCCTCGGTGTACGCCTCGCGATCGACGACTTCGGGGCGGGGTACTCCTCGCTGGCCCATTTGAAGCGCTTTCCGGTACACGATCTCAAGGTCGACCGCGCCTTCGTCGTCGGACTCGGCAGCGACGAACGCGATACGCTGATGGTGGGCGGGATGATTTCCATCGCGCACGCGCTACAACTGCGAGTGATCGCCGAGGGGGTCGAAACGCATACCCAGCACAAGCAACTTCTGGCGCTTGGTTGCGATAGCGGGCAAGGCTTCTTCTATGGTCGCCCACGGCCAGCCGCCGAGTGGCAAATGCCAGCCAGCGTCAGCCGCCGGGCAGTGGCCTATACGCGCCGCGCACGGTAAAGATCGCGCAGCAAGGCGATCTCGCCTCCGTGGTGCAACGCCTCCTGGTTGACCCACCAGCAAATATCCAGCAGCGGCAGGTCCGGGTCGCGCCCCCATGGGAAGCTACTGCCGCCTACCGTGTCGAGCAACGCATCATCCGCCGTGCGCAACACCCGGAACCAAGCCACCCCGGCATCCACCAACGCAGCGATCCCCTGCTCTGCCGTGTGGGGGTAGGCGTAGTCATCCCAGGTGAGCGACTTGCTGCCGACGGTGTAGTCGGCGCGCAGGAAGATCGTGCTGGCGAGATGCCCGATGCGCCAGGCGATGGTCGTGAACGGGGCCGGATCAGGATGGCGGGAGACATACTCCCAAACCCATGCCCCACCCCCAAGCCCGTGCGGCGTCGGGGTCGCATCGCGCCTGCGAATGCTCCAGCAACCGGGCGCTGGCTCCCAGAAATACTCGTCGTCGCTCATGCCATCGAGGCGGTTGATCAGGCGGTCCCAGCAAAACTCGAACTGTTCCCGCAACGGAACGAGACGAGCCGGCGTTGCCATCTCGCGTCTTCCCTTCCCTGTCCCCACACGTATAGAACATGCGTTCTACCACGTGCTGAGAGTCCGAGTCAACGCGTTGGATCAGGACGGGGTGCCCCTCAAGATTTTGCATATCCCTGATCTGATGCGGAATTCTCGGAGGCGTTGCGAAGCCCAAATCCGCACTACGACTGAGATTGCACGATTGGCGTGCAATAACCTGAGGGGCACCCGATCAGGACTGGCAGGGCTGTGTCGAAGTCGTCCGAAGACGGCAGTATCGAGGTCCCGCTGACGGTGCGATCCTTCATGCTCCGGTCATCCCGACCGAAGCGGAGGGATCTCCAGGCGGAAGGTTGGGATAATCTCGCTGACGAACACGCCCTTTCCCGCTGAGCCTGCTGGGTCGCTCACTGGAGATCTCTCCGCTTCGGTCGGGATGACCGTGGGAGGGCATGTTTCACTGGCGCAAGTTCCCTGCATGACGACC
>QEUZ01000388.1 GCA_003577355.1 Chloroflexota bacterium
GAGCTCGTCTTCCTGGATATGGGCGCGGTCTACGGTGGCTACCACGCCGACATGTCGCGCTGTGTCTGTGTCGCACCTGCGCCGGAACAGAGCCAGCGCATGTTGCAGGCTGCGCAGGTGATGTTCGAAGAGGCGTTGGCGGCGATCCGCCCGGGGAACCTGGTGCGCGACATCTACCGCGCCGCCGAAGAAGCTGCAGCGCGGGAGGGCTTCGCCGACGACTATATGCCAAACGGCTTGGGCCACGGGCTCGGATTATCGCTGTTCGAGCTGCCCTACTTGGGCGCCGACGACGACACAGTCCTCGAAGCTGGGATGATCTTTGCCCTGGAGCCAATGCTCGTGCGCTACGGGGTCGGCACAGCCGTTATCGAAGAAACGGTCCTGGTCACCCGCTCGGGCGCTGAAACGTTGTCCGGTAAACCCTGGTAACACGAACACACGTGCAGCGTCGTGGGAAAGGACGCATCAGGATTGAGCGAGACACGCGGGCGGGTCAATCGCGTGAAGGAACTGGTCGCATCCGGCAAGGCCGTAACGATCGCAGTCATCACCACCCCAAGCGTTGGCGCAATGCAGATTTGGGCGCGCTCCGGCGTCGATGTGCTCATCATCGATATGGAGCACGGCCACCTGGGGATCGAGAGCGTCCACGCCCTGATTGCGGCGACGAGTGGTACGCCGGCCATACCACTCGTGCGTGTGCCGTGGAATGTCCCCTGGCTGGTGAAGCCGGTGCTCGATGCTGGCGCGATGGGTATCGTCTTCCCGATGATTGCCAATGCCGCAGACGCCGCAGCGGCAATTCGCTCGACGCACTATCCGCCGGATGGCGAGCGCGGTTGGGGCCCATTCTATGCCCCGTTCCGCTGGGGCATGCCACTGCCGGAGTATGTGGATAACGCCAACAGCGAACTCTTCAACATACTGCTGGCAGAGCGCCCGGAAGCAATGGAGAACATCGCCGAAATCGTTACCGTTCCAGGTATCGACATGCTGGTCATCGCGCCGTTCGACCTGGCGACGATCATGGAGCATGCCAACGACCCGGCGCACCCGGATGTTGTTGCAGCAATTGCAGCAGCCGAATCGGTCATCCTCGCGAGCGGTGTGCCGCTGGGTGGCGCGGCATTGACCAGTGAGCGAGCCAACGCGCTGATCGAAAAGGGCTACCGCGGCATCGTCATTGGGTTCGACTGGATGGTGCTGCAGCGCGCGATAGCCGGGACGTTGCAGGGCATCAACCGCTAGTTGAGTGACCAGTGACCAGTGACCAGTGGCGTGATTGTCCTTGTCTGAAGCGCTCCTCCCTGGTGAAACGAGCGACCTTGACGCGACAGTGGACGGTGGTTGGAACACTACTGTGCCAACCACGGTCGGTTGACGAGCTGTTGAACCGGAGAGATGCGTGAACCTGTCGAGTACACCGCCAATCGTGCAATGCTGCTGACTCGTGGCTCCTTCGGCAGCGTGCGGTTGGGTTCGGCTTATGACGGCGCATGGGCGTTCTCCGGCGTTACCCGGGATTTATCGTTCTGGTCAATCCACGGATGTCCTGACCGCGACTGGGACGCATCATCGCATCATCGCACGTGCGGCACTGTCCTGAACCGGCTGCGCTGCATGGCTGATGATGAGATCGATCCGACGTCAGGTGCACTATCGCTGCGCACCACGCCCACACCAGACGAGCCAACGCTGTCATCGACCCACTACTGGCGTTGTGGCACTGCCGCAACGCTCAGGAGTGACGGATAATAGGTCGCGGCTATACATTGGGAGAGAGGAGCTGGAGCGCCGAGCACTATCAAGGTCGAGCGAGGTATTTCGGCTGATCGTTGCCGACGCGTCGGGAAAATCGGAATGGGAGTATGAGGGCGATGCAACAACCACAGTACGATGCGATCGTTGTTGGTGGTGGGCACAACGGGCTCGTCTCATCGTTCTACTTGGCCAAGGCGGGGATGAAGACGCTCGTCCTCGAGCGGCGCGACTTCGTCGGTGGGGCTGCCATCACCGAGGAACTGTTCCCCGGCTACTCCGTCCCGAGTTGCTCGTACATCTGCTACCTGCTGCAGCCGCGCGTCATCGACGACATGGACCTGCGGGAGTATGGCTTCGAGATCCTGCCGGCCGCGAAGGACACGTTCATGCCCTTCCCCAATGGCCGCTCGCTGTTGGATGGGCGTGATGGCCGGACGCTGGAGGAGCAGATCGCCGAGTTCGCGCCCAGTGATGCGGCGAACCTGCCGAAGTATCGCGAGCTGCGCAAGCGGATGGCCGGCATCATTCACAAATCATTCTTTGAGAAAGCGCCGACCTTGACCGAACTGGTCGATAGCGTACGCGGCACCGAGGATGAGCCAATCCTCGAGCGATTGCTCTTCGGCTCGGTCGCCGACCTTTTGGACGAGCACTTCGAGAACGAACAGGTCAAGGGCTGGCTGGCACAAGCCTGGGACGCTGGCGATATCGACGCGCCCGGCAGCCTGCTCTCTGCCGCCTTCCTCGGAGTCTCGGCCTTCACGCGCCCCGGGGACTACGGCCTGGTACACGGCGGGATGGGCGGGATCACGCAGTCGATGGCGCGCTCCTGTCAGGCGCAGGGGGTCGAGATCCGCACGAACGCGCGCGTCGAGCAGATTCTTGTTGAGGATGGCCGGGCGACTGGCGTGCGGTTGGAGAGCGGCGAAGAGATCAGCTCGCGCGTCGTGCTCGTCAACGCCGACATCAAGCAGCTCTTCAACCGGCTGGTCCCAAAGGGAACGGTGCCAGACGATTTCGTGCGCGCGGTCAACCGGCTAAAGTCGAATACCCTCTACTACAAGTTCCACGCGGCGCTCAATGAGCTACCCGACTTCTCCCGCTGGCTTGGGTCGGACCCGGACCCGTACTACCTGGGCTACATCAAGATCTGCCCGTCGATTGACTACTACCGCAAGGCATGGAACGACGCGCGCAACGGCCTGATCACCGACTCCCCGGTGATGCACATTCAAATGGCGAGCGTGATCGACAAGTCGCTCGTCCCTGGCGGTGGGCACGTGATGTCGATTTGGGCGCTCTATGCCCCGCTCAAGCCGACCGGCCACGGCAGCGAGGTCTGGACGCCGGAGCTGACCCGCCTGGCCGGCGAGAAGTTCATCGACCGGATGGAGGAGTACGCCCCGAACATTCGGACGGCGATCAAGGACTGGGTCATGTTCACGCCGAATATTCTCGAGGAGCGGGTCGGGCTGCCGAACGGCCAGATCCACCACATCGACCAGATCGCCGGCCAGATGTTCGCCAACCGCCCACTGCCGGGCTGGGCCGATTACCGGATGCCGCTCGATGGGCTCTACCTGTGTGGCGCCGATACCCACCCCGGCGGCGAAGTCACCGGCGCCAATGGGTACAACGCCGCCCACAAGGTGCTTGCCGATGTCGGGGCGCTCGTGGGCTAGTGGAGTGATCGTCCATGTCTGAAGGGCTTGCGTGATATCGCTAGCGCTCGTTGCTGACGAAGCGAGTTATCCTCACCCGACAGTGGATAGTGGTTGGAACACGAGTGCCGGAGCGCATCAGGGCTGTGTCAAAGTCGCTCAGCGTTGCTGGGGGCACGGGAACACCACCCGCGAACCAGCCACCCTCGGGTCATCCTGAGCGAAGTCGAAGGATCTCCATGCGACGAGCAGGGAACGTTCGCCGGGACACGCGACGTGCCCGCGCTTGGTTGCCCTGACCTTCTGCGTGGAGATCCCTCGACTGGCGCTCGGGATGCCTGTCGAGAACG
>QEUZ01000389.1 GCA_003577355.1 Chloroflexota bacterium
GAGCTTCTCGCGTAACCGTTTGATGTGGACGTCGATCACATTGGACTCGAGGTAGTAATCGTGGCCCCAAATGGCGTCGTGGATCCGGTCGCGCGAAAGGACTTGACGCGGGTGGCGCAGAAAGAACTCTAGCAACTGATACTCGGTAAGGGTGAGGTCGATGCGCCGCTCACCTCTCCAGACCTCGTGGGTCTGCGGATCCAGGCGCAGGTCTGCAAAGGTCATCACCTCCGGGGTCTCAGCCGCAGTTCGCCGCAGCAACGCCCGCACTCGCGCCAACAGCTCATCAAACGCGAACGGCTTGACCAGGTAGTCGTCGGCCCCAGCGTCGAGCCCAGCAACGCGGTCCGGCACGCGGTCACGGGCAGTCAGCAGGAGGATCGGCAGGCGTGGCTCGGCGGCCCGCAAGCGACGGCAGACTTCCAGCCCGTCGATCCCTGGCAACATGACATCGAGGATGACGACATCGGGCAGCTCGTGCAGCACCCGTTCCAGCGCCGCTTCGCCCGTCTCTGATGTTTCTACCTCGTAGCCAGCGAAGATCAGGCCACGCCGCATCATGCTGAGGATCTTCTGATCGTCGTCAACGACGAGCACGCGCTCACTCATATCACTCTAACCGCATACGTGGATATCAACCGTTCACGAGATCGTCATCTTGCTGTCATCGGGCCGTCAGGGGTCGCCCGCATACTAACAAGCGTTCGAAGTTTGCCACGGATCGCGGCGCACCTGTGCTCAGGTCTCCAACGCTGCGCCCGGGCGTTCGAACCAGAACAATGCGGAAGGATGACAGGTGGGAGCCTCGAGATTCCTCTGAATCGATCGACCTCGATCGTGTCGCGTGACGCTCGTCGTGTATGGCGCCACGCGAAGGGTCCGACGGAAGCCGTCGCCGCGGGCCGACTACAACCAGCCGAAGGCGGCAACTTCAGAACTCCTCACACTCTCGGCCTGTCACATCCGATAGACGCAAGCGGGGCGCTACAGTAGCGCCCCGCAGCCATTTCTGCCAACCTGCTCACACCGGCGCTACCCGATCGAAACAAAACAGGCGGGCAGCTCGTGATGAGCCGCCCGCCTGTGGCTATCGACGTATTGAGCCTGGACAGCCTAGGTGATTGTCAGGCTGACGGTACTCACCGTATTCCCCGCCGAGCTGTACGTCATGCCGCTCTTTGAGACCGATGTCACCGTCAACGTGTACTTCCCCTTTGCGGTGACGGAGCGGGTGAACGTTGCGATTCCGCTGGAGTTCGTCGTCGCTGTGAGCGTCACCTTGGAACCGTTCGGCATCGTCAGGTCCACGCGGACCGACGCGCCGCTGACGGAAGTCGTGCCGGACTTCACGGTGACGCGCCCGGTCAAACGGTAACCGCCCGTCACGTTCGTCTTGGTCAGCGTCATCGCCGTCACCGACATTGTGCCGCCGCCGCCCGTGCTGCCAGCGACGACATTCGTCGTGGCAGTCCCAGTGTTGTTCGAGCTGTTGCTGTCGCCACTCAAGGTTGTCGTGATCGTGAAGGTGTGCGTCCCGAGCGCTGTCGTGCTGGTTGTCGCCCAGGAGAATGAGACCGATCCTTGCGCGTTCGCTGCGAGCGAGATCGACTTCGTCTGGCTCGCTCCTCCAGGCGCTTCCTGGAAGCGCACCGAGATCGTCTTCGAGGACGAGCTGTTGTTCTTGATTTGTGCGGTCACCGTCGCTGACTGACCGCGTGTCACTGAAGACGGAGCCGACACCGAGACGACCTGCGCATCGGTCGTCGATGTCGAACCTGCGACGACATTCGTCGTGGCAGTCCCAGTGTTGTTCGAGCTGTTGCTGTCGCCACTCAGGGTCGTCGTGATCGTGAAGGTGTGCGTCCCGAGCGCTGTCGTGCTGGTTGTCGCCCAGGAGAAGCTCACGTTGACAGTCGATCCGGCAGCAACGGTTTGCGACTTCGTCTGGTTCGCGCCACCCGGCGCTTCCTGGAACTTGACCGAGATTGTTGCGGAAGCCGTGCCGTTGTTCTTGATCTGGGCAGTTACTGTCGCACTCTGTCCACGGGTGACCGACGCAGGCGCTGAGACCGACACGACCTGTGCGTCGATGGTTGACCCGCCACCTCCTCCGCCACCGTTACTGAAGTTATTGCCGTCGAACGTCGAAACGTTGAGCAGCGGCTCCTTGAACGCATCCTTATCGCCGCTCCAACTCGTTGTATCGCCGGTGGATTTGAGCGCTGCGGCGACCTGCGCAGGGGTGGCGGATGGGTTGATCGCCTTGTAGAGCGCAGCTGCTCCAGCAGCATGCGGCGACGCCATACTCGTGCCGTTCCACGACTGGTAGCCGCCCCCATGCACCGTGGAGAGAATCGCAACGCCTGGCGCAATCACATCGACATCCGCGCCAAAGTTGGAGAAGCTGGCCAACGTGTCCCCACCCGGCAAACCGTCCGAATCATTCAGCGCCGAAACGGTGATCACCTCGTCGTACTGCGCCGGGAAGTAATCCTTTGCATCCTTGCCATCGTTTCCGGCCGCAACCGTCCAGGTGACGCCGGCGTTCACCGAGCGGCAGATCGCTTGGTGGATCGTATCGCCGTTGCTGTACCCGCAGTTGTTGTCGTCGGTGTAGCCGGGGCCACCGAGGCTCATGTTGGCAACTTCAATGACGCTGCTGTTCGCGGTGACCCAGTCGATGCCGCAGATCAGCCACGAACCATAGCCACTGCCGTTGGAGCCGAGCACCTTCACCGACCAGATGCGCGCCCCAGGGGCCACCCCGACGACACCATCGCCGTTATCGAGCGCGCCGATCGTTCCGGCAACGTGGGTGCCGTGTCCGTTGCCATCGTTGTAGTTCGTGCCGCCGGTGCAATCTTTCCCGCCTGCAATGTTCAAGTCGGCGTGTGGGCCAGAGCCAGTGTCGAGCACCGCAACGTCCACATTGACGCGGTTATCGACGCCGTCGATGTTGGCCTGCGTGCTATCAAGGGTGAAGATACGCTTGACGCCGGTTGGTGTGGTCTGCGCATACGCAGTAATCACCGGGTCCAGCATGACGCTCATAACGCGCGGATCGGCCCGCAGCTCCTCAGCCGCTGCCTCAGTCATTTCTGCAGCAAAACCGTTGAGCGCGGTAGCGTACCGTTGCGTGACGGCGCCGCCGCGCCCGACAACGTAGACCGTCGAGACCTCCTCGGCCGAGACGCCGTCTGCCAGCGCGACGATATAGCGTGCGGTTGTCTCGCGACCGGCAACCGGCTTGCGACTCGACTCGGCTGCGGCCGTCAGCGCCGGAGCCATCAGGGCCAACGCGAGCCCCACCGCGACGAATAGCCTGAAATTCAGGCGCCATGGCTGTATACGTTTCATAATCGACCGCTCGCTTCCCTGAGACCGAACTCGCTCCGCGCTGGTACGCGAACTCGTCGTGTCGGTGTGCCTTTCGTTGGTTGGCCGTTCGTTCACACCGTACCTTCTCATTGGAACTACGTCAACCACAGGCACACGTGCGCGGAAAATCCCCACACACCCCGATCTTAGGTGGGCGCCTGCCGCGATAGAGGGGCCATTAGTCCTATGCGCTTATAGAGAATTCGGGGCAGACACGCGTTCTCGTCGGTCTACTGGGTGCCGCGTAACAGAGTGCAGCGGCCCCATGATCCGCGCGGTGCATGATCACGAAAGACAGTCGGGTGCAGCAGTTCCGCAAGCAGCTCGATACCATCCATCACCCGTGGGCCTGGTCGGTTGAAATACGCCGACCCATCAACTGCAAA
>QEUZ01000390.1 GCA_003577355.1 Chloroflexota bacterium
GTGACGAACACAAAGCGCCCGTCCGCGTCGTAAAAGACTGCCTTTACCGTTCGGGCAACCGGCACACCCAGGTAGTTCGCGACGGCTTCGATTGTCTTTGCATCCGGCGTCTCGACCAGCTCCGGTTCACCCAGCGGTTCGTCCTGCCAGTGCACGGTCGTCGCTGCGACTTCGCGGTTGGCGGCGTAGTCGCAGTTGGGGCAGATGTAGAGCACATCCTCGCCCGCCTCCGCCTCCAGCATAAACTCGTGCGAACCTTCGCCCCCCATGATGCCCGCTGCTGACTCGACCACCAGCACATCGATGCCACAGCGCGCGAATGCCCGCAGGTAGGCCCGATGGCAGGCATCGTAAAAGCGCTGCTGGTCGGCGCGGTCGGTGTGGAACGAATACGCATCCTTCATCAGGAACTCGCGCCCGCGCAACAGACCAGCGCGTGGGCGCGGTTCATCGCGGAACTTGGATTGGATCTGGAAGAACGCCAACGGCAGCTGGCGGTAGGAGCGCACATCGTGACGTACCAGGTCGGTGGCGACCTCCTCGTGGGTCATCGCCAGCACCATGTCGCGGCCAGCGCGGTCATGCAGGCGCACGAGCTCATCACCGATCTCGTACCAGCGGTTCGTTTCTTTCCAAAGGTCGGCTGGCTGGACAACCGGCATCGAAAGCTCGTGGCAGTCGATGCGCTCCATCTCCTCACGGATGATCGCTGCGATCTTGGCGATCGAGCGCTGAGCCAGTGGCAGGTAGGAGTAGATTCCAGCGCCCAGTTGCCGGACAAACCCGGCACGCGCCAGCAACGCCGCGCTGGTGGTATCACTACCAGCCGGCGCATCGCGGAGTGTCCGCCCCAGCATGTGACTGTACCGCATTGTCCATCCCCCCTGCCGAGTGCCTCCCACCACGGGTGGAGGCGAAACCCGCTAATCGTAGCAGTCTCGCCTCCCTGGCGCTGCGTTGCCGTCAGGGCGCGAGCCGGGTCAAGTCGCGCGGGAAGGCGCGCGCTTCGCGGACGTTGCCGAGGCCCAGCAGTTGCGCCACGAAGCGCTCCAGCCCAACGGCAAAGCCACCTTCCGGCGGCATACCGAAGCGGAACGCATCCAGATACCCTTCGAACGGCTCACGGGGGACACCACGCGCCTCCATGACCGCCAGGAGACGCTCGTAGCGGTGCTCGCGCTGCCCGCCGGTGACCAGTTCCAAACCGCGGAAGAGCAAGTCAAACGAATTGCTGACCTCTGGCTGTTCGGGGTTAGGCATCGTGTAAAACGGCCGTTTCGCCGTTGGATACCCCTCGACAAACAGGAAATCGCTCCCGTGCGCGCGCTGTGCCCATTCCCCCAGCCAGCGTTCGTGCTGCGGCGCGAGGTCCGGCTCCCCCCGGCAGTCCTCACCGTACTCGCGCAGGATGATCTCCTGCGCCTCATGGAACCCCACAATCGGGACTGCTCGCATCACCGGCACGCGCGCAGCAAAGAGCTGCAGGTCGTCAGCACAGCGTTCCGTTAACCCTGCCAGTGTCTCACCAAGCACCGCCTCGGCCATCGCCATGACATCGCGATGGTCGTGGATGAACCCAAACTCGATGTCGAGTGAGGTGTACTCATTCAGATGACGCGCCGTCGCGTGCGGTTCAGCACGGAAGACGGGGCCGACTTCAAAGACCCGCTCGTGCACCCCGACGAGCATTTGCTTGTAGAGCTGCGGTGACTGGGCCAAGTACGCGGACCGCCCGAAGTAGTCGATTGGGAAGACGTTCGCTCCCCCTTCGGTCGCCGAACCGACGATCTTTGGGGTGAAGATTTCGACAAACCCCCGCGCGACGAGCGCCTTGCGGAACCCACGCGCCAGTTCCGCGCCGATCCGTAGCGCCGCGCGCTTCTCGGCGTGGCGCAACCCAAACGCGGCGCGGTCCAGCCAGACATCGAGCGAAGCGGTGAGCTTCGGGCGGTTGATCTCAAATGGCGGCGCCTCGGTAACGGCAGAAAGGACCTCGACGTGTTCCACCCGCAGCTCCGCACCACCGCGCGCGCGTGGTTCGGCAACGACGTTCCCGGTGAGCTGCAACACCGATTCGACCTGTAGTCCCGAGAGTTGGCTGGCAACGTCTGGCCGGTCGACCACGGCCTGCGCCAGGCCCGCGCGGTCACGCACGATCAGGAACGTCACCCCGCCGAGTTCCCGGCGCGTTTGCAGCCAACCGGACAACTGCACCTGGCGCCCCGCGTGGGCAAGCAACTCGGCAGAAAGGACCCTGCTGGATTGCGACGAAGGAGCACCTGACACCTGACACCTCCGGCGTCTCCACGCGCAGCCAGCACGGCAGGCGATGCATCGCGTACGTCGCGACGCGCCTGCCGTTGCCGCGCAGCACGACAACACAAGCGCCCCCGCCGAAAGGACGGGGGCGCTGCCGTGGTGCCACCTTTCTTCGCGCATGGCTCGTGGTCATGCGCCTCGTTCAGGCGTGCTCGCCACAGAGCGGCATGCCTGTGCCCACTATCGGGGGCGAACCGGTCACGGCTCCCCGCTGGAGCGCTTCGCCGTAACGGCTCGGGGGTGTCTTCACCACGCTGCCCGCACCACCGCCTTCCACCGTGCGCGGTTCGCTAGGGCCGTCAGCGCGACTACTCGTCCCCGTCGTCGCCAATGCCATATTGCGTTGTGCCCAGAACTCTAGAGCCGCTCCCCTTGTTCTGTCAAGTCTCGTTGCATACATGATTGCACCACAGACCTTTGCATGACCCTGATCTGATGCGGAAACTCCTGAACCGTTGCGAAGCTCAATTCCGCACCATGACTGAGATCGCGTGGTCGGCGTGCAAAACTCTGTAGCACACCCTGCATATATTCAGTCACACATCCATTGTGGCGTTCGGGCGTGTCACGATGGTCGCTACACCCCATGTCATCAATAGCGGTCATCGCGCAGCCGACGCTGTCGTCGAAGACCCAGCTGGGGCCCCCTCGTCCACCACTCCAGCAGCGAATTCGCCCTAGGCGGCGCGCCGCAAGATGTGACGCGTGCGTGAACCTGGGGGCAGCGTTCCGACGACGACCTCCGGCCTGTTCACGTTGGTATGTCCGGCAGTCGGCCGTTGGATATGACTCGCTGATGGCGAGCAGCCGTGAACTGGATCCCGCCTCTCGCGGTCAAGCAAGCAGGCGGTCTCAGCGCCACGCCAAGTCACAGGCACTGCTGCCGCCTGCTGCCGATTTGCCTTTCGTGTATCACCGGGCGTTCATCGGGGTCCCGTCCTTGCCTGCGCGCGCCGCCAATTCGGTTTAGCGGCTCTATCAACCACGCACAACCGCAATGTTCAAGCCGCCGACACGCAGCGAACACGGAATTGGGTATAACCGGCGCGGCGTTGGGCGGGTCGAACGCAATGCAGGGGGTAGGGTGACGCTGCCGGAACACGTGCTCCGAAAACGCATAGGGACAGGAGCTGCGCATGTCTATGCACGCCTCATCGGAGCGCCGGATCCTGCGCGACCAGCCCCGCGCCTGACCGCCTGGATGCTCGCCGGCATTCTCGGCTTTGTCGCAGTATGGCGGTTGGCGATTCTGACCCTCTCGGTCATCTGGGGGCGGCTCGGCATCGCGACGCCGTGGCCACCGGACATCGATGTCATGCACCTCTGGCGCTACTCGGTGCGTTGGGACTCTGGCTGGTACCTCGGCATTGTGCGGTACGGCTACGAGTACATTCCTGATACTCCATCGTCGGTCGCCTTTTTCCCGCTTTTTCCTGTCCTCAT
>QEUZ01000391.1 GCA_003577355.1 Chloroflexota bacterium
GAGGTCGGGGACCCGCTGCTCCAGCAGGAAGCAAGCGGCAGCGGCGCACGCCGGATACCAGAAGTAGCCGAGCACCAGGAAGCTCGCGCCAATCTGGCGGTTATCGGTTCTGTACATAGCGCATACGGCGTCCAATGCACGCCGCAACAGGTCGGGATCGTTGAGCATGTCCGCTGCCCATACCCAACCCTCCGGCTTAGGACCGAGCGCGACGTTCAGGTAGGGCACACGTTGCGAGACGCGTTCGAGTGTTCGCTGAATCGGCGGAATGTCGGTCATTTAGATTCCTCTTGCCATTCCCTCAAACGGTCAAGGCGTGTTTGTTCCTATATCCTACTGAATCCGTCGGATTTGGTGTAGCCTCCCGGTTGTTGACAGAATGGAGTCCCGCTGATAGGATGCGCGGCAATCGAGAACGTCGAACGACGTTGATCGGAACGAGTAGACATTCAAGCGGGGCACAGAGAGCCGGCGGTCGGTGCAAGCCGGTGCAAGCGCGAATGTTGAATGGATCCGGGAGTCGCGCTCCGAACAGCTGTAGAGGCTCAGTAGGCGGCGCCGGGAACTCCGCCGTTATCTGGGAGCGGGCTATCGGTCGCGCATGACGTGACCCGTAGCTGTCGAGTGGGCTGTCACGTTACGTGGCGGCCAATGAGGGTGGCACCACGGGAGCCTTTTTCAGCCCCCGTCCCTGTTGGGACGGGGGCTTTTTGTGTGTCAAGCATGTGCCGGGGGGGCGGGGGGATTGCAGTGCAGAATCAACGACACATCCGACGACGACCAACGCCCGGTGAGTGGAGCCGCGCTCGTTGGCGTGGCCGACCCAGCGATGCGACCCCTCGACTGTTTGACACGGACTGGAAGCCTGAATTCTGATGATTGATACAACACTTGTCGCAACACAGGCGCCATCGGGCAGACGCAGCGCTCGCAGGCGCTATTCGCTCAGCCTGGAGCAGGTCAAGGAACTGCGCGGTCAAGGGAATGTGATCCCGGTGTACCGTGAGATTATGGCGGACCTTGAGACGCCGGTTAGCGCATACCTGAAAGTGGCTGGCGGGCCGTTCTCCTTCCTGTTGGAGAGTGTTGAAGGGGGCGAGCGCCTGGCGCGTTACTCCTTCCTCGGGGCCGACCCGTACCTCACGGTACGGCTTGAGAGGGGCGTTGCCTACGCCAACCAGCGTGGCTACAAGCAGGCGATCCCCTACACCGACCCGCTGGTTGCGTTGCAGTCGTTCCTCGCGCCGTACCGCGCAGTGAACGTTGAAGGGTTGCCGCGGTTTCTCGGCGGCGCCGTTGGGTATCTCTCCTACGAAGCCGTGCGGTACTTTGAGAAGCTGCCGGCCGCCCAACACGACCCGAACTGCTTCCCCGACGGCGTATTTATGTTCGTTGACACGATGGTCGTTTTCGACCACCTGGAGCGGAGGGTGAAGGTGGTCTCGCACGTCCACGTGGATGACGCGACACCGATTGAGCGCTCGTATGCTGAAGCGCTCGAGCGCATCGAGCAGCTCGCGGCCAAACTGGCGGGGGGGCAGCCGCAGGTCCCCGTAGGCGAGTTGCCGCTTAGCCCCGTGCCGGTGCGCGAGCGTGCCGAACATGCAATGGAACGCAGTTACTACGACTCGATTATCGAGCAGGCCAAGGAATACATTCGGGCGGGGGACATCTTCCAGGTCGTCCTCTCGCAGCGGGTTGAAGTCGAGACCGGCGTCCATCCTTTCACGCTCTACCGTGCGTTGCGCACAGTGAACCCTTCGCCGTTCATGGCGTTCTTGCAGCTCGGCGAGGAGCAACTGATCGGTGCATCACCCGAGGCGCTGATCCGGCTTGACCACCGCGAACTGACGACCCACCCGATCGCCGGTACGCGGCGGCGAGGGAACTCTGAAGAGGAAGACCTGGCGCTGGAGGCCGAGCTGCTGGCCGACGAGAAGGAGCGCGCCGAGCACGTCATGCTGGTGGACTTGGCACGCAACGATATCGGACGCGTGGCGACCCCAGGAAGCGTGCGCGTGCCGGTGTTGCTCCGTACCGAGCGCTTTTCGCACGTGATCCACCTCGTCAGCCATGTGACCGGGGAGCTTCGCGACGGGTTGACCGCCGTTGATGCGCTGCGCGCCTGTTTCCCAGCCGGTACGGTGAGTGGCGCTCCAAAGATCCGCGCGATGGAGATCATTGCCGAACTGGAACGTGACCAGCGCGGGTTCTATGCCGGCTGTTTCGGCTACCTTGCCTACTCAGGCAACATGGACATGGCGCTGTCACTGCGCACGGTCGCGATGCGTGGACCGCGTGTCTTCATGCAGGCCGGCGGCGGGATTGTCTATGACTCCGAAGTCGACTTCGAGTATCAGGAGACGCTCAACAAGATGGGCGCGGCGATGCGTGGGCTTGAAGTGGCCGAGCAGCTGGAAGCGGAAGAGCGCGAAGCGCGCGCGGAAGCCGCGACACTGGAACGGGTGGCGGCGCGATGATCCTGCTTATCGATAACTACGATTCGTTTACCTACAACTTGTACCAGTACTTGTGCGAGCTTGGCGCTGATGTGGTGGTGCGGCGCAACGATGCGCTGTCCGTCCACGATGTACGCAGCATGCGTCCGGAGCGCATCGTCATCTCCCCGGGGCCATGCACGCCGGCCGAAGCGGGTATCTCGATTGACCTCATTCAAGAACTATCTGGTCAGGTCCCGATCCTTGGCGTGTGTCTCGGGCACCAGGCAATCGGTGCGGCGTTTGGTGGCGATGTCGTGCGCGCGCCAGTCGTCATGCACGGCAAGGTCAGCAAGATCAGCCACGATGGGCGTGGCCTGTTCGCCGGGCTGCCCAACCCGTTTACCGCAACGCGCTATCACTCGTTGATGGTTGCCGAAGAGACCCTTCCGGCAGTGCTGGAAGTGACGGCGCGTTCGGACGATGGGCTGATCATGGGACTTCGCCACCGCGAGTGCGACGTGTTCGGGGTGCAGTTTCACCCGGAATCGATCCTGACGACCGGGGGACACCGGCTATTGGCGAACTTTATCGGCGCGAGCGTGGCGACAGCAGCCGGGGTGCAACATGGGTACTAGGCGCCACCTGGACGTGCCGGGAGGGGAAGGCGAACGACGATGCTGAAGCCGGCGATCCAGGCAGTGGTCGACGGTGCGACGTTGAGTCGTGCCGAGGCGGCAGCTGCCATGGAGATCATCATGAATGGCGAGGCCTCGCCGAGCCAAATCGGGGCGCTCCTGACCGCACTGCGCATGCGCGGTGAGACCGACGAAGAGCTTGCAGGGTTCGCCGATGTGATGCGCGCGAAGGCGCTGAAGGTGCCGCTCAACCCCGATGAGGTTGTTGTCGATACCTGCGGGACCGGCGGAGACCGGAGCAACTCCTTCAACATCTCGACGACAGCGGCGTTTGTCGTCGCTGGAGCCGGGGTGAAGGTTGCCAAGCACGGCAACCGGGCCGCAACGAGTCGTTGTGGTTCTGCAGATGTGCTCGAGGCGCTGGGCGTGAAGATCGAGCTGAACCCTGAGCAGGTTGCCGAATGTATCGAGCGCGCCGGTATCGGGTTCATGTATGCCCCGGCGTTCCACCCTGCGATGCGATTTGCCGGGCCGGTCCGCCGGGAAATCGGCATCCGCACGGCGTTCAACCTGCTCGGCCCGATCACCAACCCCGCCGGGGCACGCCACCAGGTGATCGGGGTGCCGAACGCACAGGTTGGGGCGCGCTTGGCACGCGTGCTCGGCTTACTGGGTTC
>QEUZ01000392.1 GCA_003577355.1 Chloroflexota bacterium
CCGGAGCGCGCAGCATGATTGCGCGCTCCGGACTGCAAGCGTTACTTATCGAGCCAGACCTTTGACATGTCGTAGTTCACATTCACCGCATGGACGAATCCGTACACATACGGCGCCATGAGATGCGGGAACTTATCGTGGTTCAAGCAAAGGACGGCGACATCCTCGACACAGATCTTCTCGTTCGCCTGCTTGTACAGCTCGTTCGATTTCTCCGGGTCTGGCTCCGCTTTCGCGGCCTTGAGCAGCGAGTCGATATCCTCACGCGGCGCTTCGATCTCGTTGTAGCCGGTTGAGAAGGTGCTCTCGGCGGTGTTGTAGGTTGACTCGGTCAGGATATTCACGAAGAAGTTTGTCGGCATTCCCCAAGCGGTGCCGTACATCAGGACATCAGGGTTTCGGAAGTCAAGCCCAAGGTAGGTGACCCACTCAGTGAGCTTCAGTTCGATCTCGATACCGATGTCCTTCAGATTGCTCTGGATGAGCTGCGCAGTCGCGCCGGCCAAGGGCCAACCGGATGCGGTTGGAGCCGCCCACACTTGCGTCTTGAAACCATTGGGGTAACCCGCTTCGGCGAGGAGCTCGCGCGCGCGCTCTGGGTTGAACTCCACCGGCTTCCACGTCGGATCGTACGCAGGCGCGCCCGGCGTGTGCAGCCCATACGCCGGGATCACCGTGTCGCGGAACAAGTTCGATGCAATCGACTGCCGGTCCACAGCCAGACTGATCGCTCGCCGAACGAGATCATTCTTGCCGTACTCGTTGCGGAAGTTGAAGTTGTAATACGCAACCTGCGACGCATTGCCGATCGAAAGCTTGAACCCAGCGCGTTCCAAGTCGGGGATCGTGTCAGGGGGCGGGTCACTCATCAGGTCGATCTCGCCATTTTGGAGGGCGACAACTCGCGCAGCGTCATCGAGGATCGGCCGGACAATCAACCGGTCAAGGTACGCCTTCTCGCCCCAGTAGTCGTCGAACCGCTCGACGGTGGTGTGGTCTCCTTCTACCCGTTCCACGAACTTGAACGGCCCGGTCCCACTGGGGTTTGCAGCGAGGTTCTCGTTGCCGACTTTCTTGATTTGGGTGGGGCTGGCGATACCAAACCAATAGTAGTCGCCGATCGCCGCAAGGAACTCGACGAACGGTTCGGTGAGATTGAAGACGAAGGTATAGTCGTCCGGCATTTCGGTTGACGCGACATACGGGAAGGCAATCGCTCCGTGCCATGCACCGGAGTAGTAGTACTGCGACTCAGGCACCCAGCAGCGCTCGTAGTTGGCCTGCACGGCGGCGGCATTGAAATCGGTGCCATCGTGGAATTTCACACCCTGGCGCAAACCAAAGGTGAGCTTGAGTCCATCATCGGACAGCTCCCACTTCTCCGCCAGCTGCGGGACAATCGCCACGTTCAGGTCGGTTGAGAGCAGATCCTTGCGGACGAGGCTCTCGTACATGAACGTCGCCTGACGCCAGGCAGCCCATGCGTTCGTGGTGTGTGGGTCGAGCGCATCGGCATCGCCCCCCATACCCCAGATCAGCGTCCCCCCGGACTTCGGCTGCTTGCCGGCGTTTGCTGTCGCAACCGCTGGTAGGTCGGAGCTTGAAACTGTCGTGCCGCTAAGCGCTGCGGTGGGCGTCACTCCTACAGGCGCCGCCGGAGTAGCGGTGGGGGCTGCGGCCGCGCTTGTGGGGGTGGCTGGTGGGGTCGTGGGCTCGTCGTCGTCGTCACCCCCACATGCTCCGAGCAATGCGGTAGCGGCGACCCCGAGTCCGGTCAGTGCGCCGAAGCGCAACAAGGTTCGGCGGGAAACTCGTCTACCGATGAGGCGCTCCAGTTCCTCCGACATGTCTCTCTCCTCCTCCAACACGTCCTAGGTCTCCTACCGCCGCAACCGATCGCGGAACGGTTCGTCAGGCATCGCGGAGCGACGGCCAGTATTGGGCGTACGCTTCACGAATCTCTCGTAGACGCGCCTGCGCATCTAACCCGACAGTGTGGAATTGCGGCTGGTGCGACAGCGTACTGGCTCCTTGGGGTTCGGGCAATCCTGTGCGTCGCTCGGCCAACGTCTCAACGATTGCCAAGGTGCAATACGGCGCGTATAGCTCGCTGTACCCACCTTCCTGGAGGACGGCAATCCGGCCATCGGCATGCGCTTCGGCAATGTCGATCATAGCCTGCGTCATCCGCCGATACGCCTCCGTGCTTAGGCTCATGCGTCCTAGCGGGTCCATCAAGCTGGCATCTTGTCCGGCCGATACCAGCACAAGTTGCGGCTTGAACTCGTCGGCAATCGGCCTGACCACTTGCTCGAACGCCGCCAGGTAGGCAGCATCGCCGCTCCCTGCAGGCAGCGGCAGGTTGACGGTATACCCGAGCCCCTCCCCCTCGCCCTGCTGTTCGAGCAAGCCGAAATCCGGAGGATAGAGGTAGTCCTGATGCAACGAAAAGAACAGGACGCTGTTGTCGGCGTAGAAGGCATCTTGCGTGCCATTGCCGTCGTGCACGTCCCAGTCCAGCACGAGCACTCGTTCGATCCCATGCTTGCGCTGGGCGTGCCGCGCTGCGACCACAACGTTGTTGAAGATGCAGAAGCCCATCCCTTTCGATGCCATTGCATGGTGGCCTGGTGGCCGTATGTTGGCGAATACACGCCTCGCTCGTCCGTCAACGACTGCGTCAACCGCCGCCATACCCCCTCCGGCGGCCAGCAGCGCAATCTCATACGACTCAGGGCTGGCCGGGGCGCCTTCACCCGTCTCTCCACCGCCGGACGCACAGAGCTCACGCACGAACTCGACGTACTCGGGCGTGTGATAGACGGTGATATCGTCGACCTCAGCGTAGTAGGGCTCGATCCGCACCAGGTGCTTGCTGAGCCCAGACAGGTCCATCAGGTGCTTGGAGCGCATGACCAGACGATAGTTCGAAGGGTGGATCATTGGCTCGACAAACGGCACTGGGTCGCCTGTCGTCCACAACCGTTGGACACCCGGGTTGTGCTGGAGATACCGGTCGTCATACACCAGTCCGGCTAACGCGCCCACTTCTCGCCCCCTCCGTTACTGGCCAGCGGCCACACTGAATGAACACGCGACGTGGCGTGTGATTCACCAAGGTTGACGCGTTCCAATTTGGGTGGAGTGGGCGTCTGCCGGGCTGTAGCTCACATGTAGCGGCTGAGATCGATGAGTTCCCAACTGGAATGCGTGCCCACTGTAACGTTGCACACTAGGGGTGTCAATACTCGTACTGGGACGTTGGGAGGATGGATAGGAACAGGATGGTGCTCCCTGACGAACTGGTTGTCGAGCTTACCTCTCACATCGAGCAGGCGCTGGACTCGTCACCTCTCCTGGGCGTGAAAGCGCATGGCTCGAGCGTCCTTCGTCCGGC
The DNA here is from genome assembly GCA_003577355.1 of Chloroflexota bacterium. Lineage (GTDB taxonomy): Bacteria > Chloroflexota > Chloroflexia > Thermomicrobiales > CFX8 > CFX8. Next base: position 3,398 of record QEUZ01000392.1, read on the forward strand.
AAACATACGCCAGCCGTATCACCAAAGGGAGACGATGCGACGGCTAGCGCGGGCAAGACGAAACGTCAGCCCACGAACGCAGGGTGTGCAACTCAGAGCCAGGTTTTATCGGAGACAACCTACTGAAATGCCGGCGGTTCTCACCATATAGTGGCTTCGGCAGGCGGTGCAGTGTCCCTCGTGTCGAACGCGTGAGATGCGTCCGCCGGTGCTTTCAGTACCGTCTGCTTTGGAGATGGAGCAATTCAGGGGCAGCTGTGGTTGGAACCTAGAGTTGAGGAGCCGTTGGATACATGCTTCTTGGCGGCGGGGTCATCCTGAACGACGAGCGCCGCCGTGCTGCCGGGTTCGGCAG
>QEUZ01000393.1 GCA_003577355.1 Chloroflexota bacterium
GCCATCGCTGCCGCTGTAGGAGACCGTGCCTCCGTGGCTCCAGCCGCCAGGTGGGAGACCACCCACGGCCAGTAGCGGCGCTTCCTCATCGTTGGCCTGGCTGAAGCGGAGGAAGCTCAACGCCGTGTCGAGCACAGTGGTACGGTCCGTGTCCTGGGCCGGGTCGGGCCAGCAGCAGGGCCAGCCCGTAACCTGGTAACCGGCGATCAGCCAGGCCATGTCGTTCCACAACTGGCCGGCCGGCACCTCGTCGTCGAGGTCGCCCGGCACCACCCCGGCGGCAAAGTCCTGGCGCAGGACCAGCACCTCATCCGCCAAGAGCGCCACCTGCTGCCCCCCTTCGTATGCCAGCCGCAGCGTGTGGAACTCGCCCGGCGCAAAGCCCCCCGGCACACCTAGCGACGCCGCCACCGTGGGCCCCCACCACAGATGGCGGTGGTCGCTCAGCCGTCGCAAGGTGAAGTGGCAATCCCACGAGGACCCTGTGGGCGCACCGTTCGGCATACAGGCGAGCTCCCAGTAGCGATCCGCCGCAGCATCCGCTAAGGTGAGATAGACCAGCGCCTCCTGCTGGGCGGCGCCCATGCTCAGCCGCCACTCTACCTGGGTCCCGGCCACTCCGCTGAAGTTGACCCGCGGCTTGGCCGCCAGCCGCACCTCGGGACTCCAATCGGTCTCGATGACTGGCCCCCGCTGGCTGCGCAACCCGTCACCGGCATAGCTCACCGTCACGCTCGGGTCGGTGAAGAAGTCCCACACGTTAGGGTCGGGTGGGCCGCTGAGCGTGACGCCATACTGGTAGGTCAGCAGCGCCGGTGCAGCCAGGCCGGGGACGCGGGCTGTCACCGGATTCGCTGTCAGCGGATTTTCGGACCGAATTGAACGGATTGAGCCATTGGTGAAATCGTTGGTTGAGTGCGTGTGGGAACGGATTTTGCTGGCCACCAATGCTGGCGGCGATTGGGTCAACGGCGGCCCATCCGCTCCCGTGCCGGTCAGGGCCAACGTCTGCTCGCTGGCGAATCCGTCGGGAGCCCCCTGGGCGCCGTTCCCAAAATTCTCTGTCAGCGGCTGGCTGGTCGTGTCGAACTGTTTCTCGAACAGCTGTCCCAGGTAGAGTGTGGTCAGTTGGCGCGGGCCGCCGCTCCGCCCGCCCGTGGGTCGGTTCTCCACTTTGAGCAGCCGGTTCCCGTCGCCGTCATAGACAAAGCGCACTTCGTGTAGCCCATCGGACGCCTGCCACTGTACCCAGCCCAGCTTGTTGAACGGGTTCCAGCCTTGGGTGTAGGTGACCCCACGCTCGGAACGCCAGATCTGGTTGCCGTTAGCGTCGTACTCGTAGCTATCATCACCCACCCCAGTTACTGCATGGGGATGGGCGGCATCATCGTAGCGATAAGTCAGCGGCGCCGCATTCCCTTCCTGGCGCGAGACAAAGTTGCCGATGGCATTGTAGGTGTAATGGTGCTGGTAAGAGGGCAACTGGCCACCCGTTGCTGACGCGCTCACCAACCGGTCCAGGTGGTCGTAGCGAAACTGTACCTGCTGGCCGGCCGCCGCTATCGAGTGATCGATCAGGGTCAAGATGTTGCCCACAGCATCATAGCGGTAGGTGAAGTCCAGCAGCCCGTTGCCCACGCGGATGCGCTCCAAGCGCCCGGCGCCGTTGGCGACGGTGGTGGGATAGTAACGGTAGCTCGTGGTGATGCGGTCGCCGCCGGTTATGGATGTGAGTTGGGCCAGGCCGTTGTAATAGGCGCTCTGGACATAACTGCTCTCGCCGGCCAGCGTGATGGGCAGCCCACGGCGGGTGTATTGGCTCTCGACTCGCTCCCCATCGGGATAGGTGAGCGTCCGCACCCAATCAGCGGCGTTGTAGGTGGAGCGGGTGAGGTAGGCGCCGTTGTCCCGGTCGTGGGCAAGCTGGGCGTAGGTGCCGGTGAAGGTGCGGGCTTCGCTGGTCACTCGCCCCTGGGCGTCGTAGCTGTAGCGCACCGTACCGGCCGGGTCATCCATCTGCACCCGGCGGCCGATGCCAAAAGGCACGGCCTCCCCACCGGGCAGCTGGTCGTAGTGGTAGGTGGGGCCGGTGGTCGCGACGACACCGCTGCCCGCCGACACGACATACCACTTCTTGTGCAGCCGGTTGAGGTCGTCATAGCGCAACTGGGTGGCTACGCCCAGGGCGTCGGTCTGGGTGACGAGGTTGCCCAGCGGGTCGTACTGGTAGCGCCACTCGCCCATATCGGGATCGAACATGCGGGTCTTGCGGCCCAACACGTCGTACTCCAGCCGGGTGGTGTTGCCCGCGGCGTCGCGCACGGCGATGAGCCGGTTCTGCACGTCGTAGGTGTAGACCAGTTCGCTGTACAGGGTGTGCGGGGGGGCGCCGACTCCTCCCCCGCTGTATTCGCGCACGCGGATGAGGTTGCCCCACTCGTCGCTCACCTGCTCCTTGCGATGATGGTTGGCGTCGAAGGTGCGCACCAATGTACCCAGCGTGGGGGCAGGGTCGTCGGTGTCCTGGCCGTACTCGCTGCGGGTGACCGCGCCATCGGGGGCGATGACCCGCACGGGCCGGTCGAAGGCGTCGTACTCGGTGCGGGTGGCGCCGGCCGGCCAGTCGGGGGTACGGAACTGCCCTGGAGCGCCGGGGATGGGATAGGGCACGCCGCTGGTCATCAGCCGCCCTTTGGCGTCGTAGGCCACGCTGGTGAGGATCGTCTCGTTGTCGTCGCCGGCCTGCTGCGCCTGCACCTTGCGGCCCAGGCTGTCGTAGAAGACATAGAGGTCGGTGTAGCGCACTTGCTCGCCGGGCTGGCAGTCGTCGTAGCGTTGTTGCAGCCGCTCGTAGTAGGGCTGCGCCGAGTCGCCATAGCTGGCCATCACTGCCTGTTCGCAGAGCGGCAGGTCCACTTCGACCAGCCGGCCAAAGGCGTCGTAGCGGGTCTTCGTCATGGCGCCGTTGGTGTCGGTGACTGTCACCGGCTTCTGGAAGCGGTAGTCGTAGCTCGTGGTGGTGGTGTGGCCCAACGGGTTGGTCACTTGCACCGGCAGCAGACCGTGGGGGTCGTAGATCGTGGTGATGGTGCGACCCTGGGCGCCGGCCACGGCGGCGGCGCTCCCGTGCTGGTTGTAGACCGTCTCGCTCGTCCGGTTGCCGTAGCCGTCATAGCTGTGATGGGTGTCCAGGTAGCGGTCGTCCCCGGCCCACGTCCGCACCCACACCGGCAGGCTCCAGCGGGCGTCGTCGTAGACAAACCGGGTCTCGGCCAGCAACCTCTCACGGCTGAGTTGCTCGTTCTGGTACAGTTGCTCAGAGAGCGGGCGCAGCCGCCAGCCATCGGCGTGCTGTTCGCGGTCCTGCACCTGTGTGTGGCGGGGCTGGCCATCGCTGCCATAGAGCGTCTCCTGTGCGGGGTTGCCCCACTCGTCCACCTGGGCAACTGTGCGCTGCAGCCGGCAGGGCGCCAGATCTTCCCCCTGGCTGCGGCCAAAACAACTGTACTGCCGCACCTCCAGTTGGGTGACGAACTTGACCCTGGCCGGGGTAGTCCGCTCCGTCCATATGTACTGGCTGGCCTGGTGCAGTTGGCCCTCGGCCGCGGGCGGGCCGTCGTAGAGCCACGTCGCCCGCGGCCGGCCGTTGGCCAGCTCGTCCTTCCCGTTGTGGAAGTCGTGGCGCACCCAGCTCCCGGCTGGGTCCTGCGCCTCCACCCGGCCAAAGCCAAAGAAGCGC
>QEUZ01000009.1 GCA_003577355.1 Chloroflexota bacterium
GTCTCCGGCAACAACGACATGAGCGCCGACGACGTGATCATGATGCATACCCACGGGACAACCCACATCGATGCGTTATGTCACATTTATGTCGGCGATTCCCTCTACAACGGGCACCCGGCGTCGGGGTTGTTGCCGCTGGGTGCGCAACGCTGCGGGATTGAGAACGTTGGCCCAATCGTTACACGGGGTATCCTGCTGGATATCGCCGGGTTCCGGGGTGTGCAGCATCTCGGAGATGGCGAGGCGATCGAGCCGGACGAGCTGGAAGCATGCGCGGCTGCCCAAGGGGTGGAACTGCGTCCGGCTGATGTCGTGCTGGTGCGAACCGGCTGGTGGCAACTGTTCCACGCCGGGCCGGAACAGCGCGCCCGATTCTATGCCTCGGAACCCGGTGTGAGCGCCGCAGCGGGGCGCTGGTTCCACGCACGTGACATTGTCGCGCTCGGCGCCGACACCCCTGCAGTTGAGGTTGTGACATCCTGGACCCAGCCGTTGCCTGTCCACCGCGACATCATCTGGGGTTGTGGTGGGTATCTGATGGAGTTCCTTGACCTGGAGGCGCTGGCCGCCGACAGGGTCTACGAATTCTTGTTCGTTGCCACGCCGCTGGCGATTGACGGGGGCATCGGCAGCCCGATCGTGCCGCTGGCGATCGTGTAGTGCATGGGGAGGCTGGGGGCCTTCCGGGCGTGTTTGAATCTTCCTGGGTGACGTTCAACCGTTCGTGTCTGGACGTATCGTTGCCGTCCAAAGTAGTCCGCCTCGGATAGACTGTCGGGCACTGAGAGCCGGAGAATCAGGAGGTTTCGATGCCGGTCCCACAGGAGGCTGAACCGATTGGCCGGCTCCGCGCTCGCGAGGTTGTGGTCGATCGGCTGCGCGAATGGATCGTCTATGGGGTCCTCGCGCCAGGCGAGGTGATCAAGGATAGCGAGATTGCGGTCTCACTCGGCGTGAGTCGCACACCGGTGCGCGAGGCGCTGCTGCAACTCGAACGTGAGGGACTGATCGAAAGTGTGCCGGGCCGCTGGACCCGCGTCGCGCCGATCGACCTATCCCACGCCGAGCGGCTCTATCCAGTGCTGGCAACCCTCGAAGCGCTTTCAGCACGCTTGGCGGCGCGCCACGGGGCATCACACCTGCCGGCCATCGAAACCGCCGAGCGCGAGTTTGCCGCTGCCGTCGCGCAGTACGCGGTGAGTGGCGATCCTGCCGATGTCCATGCGATCCGCCAAGCGGACGACCAGTTCCACGGCGCGATTCTCGCAGCAGCGCACAACCCATACCTGGCAGACGCATTGACGCCACTGAAGGCGCTCGCCCGCCGGTTCGAGAACCGGTTCTTCGGTGGCGCGCCATCGTTCGGCGCATCGCTCGTTGGCGAGCACGAGGAGCTCCTGGAGGCGTTGCGTCGTCGGGACGAGGACGCTGCCGCCCGCATCGCGCTTCACAACTGGGAGAAGTCGCTCGAGTACTTCCGGCGGCTGCAGCAGCTTGGGACCGACGACGAGTACGCCGAAGGCACTGGCTAATCTCCCATCGTGCTGCTGGTGTGCCGGGCGCAACGCCCAATGGCCCGCTTGTTCACGGTTGGCCAGCCAGTGGTGTGGGGCGAGGTCGATTCTTCTCCGGTAGCCACGCGACGCGACGTTCGATCGTCGGTAACCACATGGGCACGCAGTTGCCGGATACCACCAGTTTATGCCGGCGTTTGCCCGCGCTATGGCGTGATCTCAATCAGCGCGGCGCGCCGTGAGCGGTCGCAAGTAACTTCGGCGCGCGCTGTGCCTGTTGGGTAGCTTGGGTCAAGCAGCCACGACCAGGTAATCGTCCCCTCCGCGCTGGCCGTTTGTTCTCCGATGCCTTCAATGGGCGTGGGTTCCTGGTTCGGTAACACAAAGCGCATAGAGCAGACCTGACCAGGCTTTGTGCGGATCGTGACCGATGCCGTCCCGCCGAGAGGCCCTCCGTTCGATGCAACCACGACAAGCGGTGGGGTGTCATCGATGGTTGGAATCGGCGTTGGCGTCACGGGAGTTGGGGTAGCCGTTGGGCTTGGAATGGTCGTCGCGGTGGGGGTGCTTGTTGGCAGGGCCGGTGTCGCCGTTGCTGCGACGCTAGTGGGCGACAGTTGCGGGACACCCTGCGTTGTTGCCGTGCCGCCAGATGTGGTTGGGGTGCCCGTCGCGTCGTTGCCCCCGCCGCACGCTGCTGCGACGATCAACACAATCGCCAGGAGCGACCAAACGGATAAGCGCGAGGAGCGAGGCATCTCAGTTCTCCAACAGTTTCCGACAGCGCGAACGATTCGACTCGGCAGGATGGTACGTGTCCGGGCGTGTTCCGCGCCACCTGCGGCCCTCGTACAATCGGCCAGACATGCGAACCAAGCGGGAGGGAGCGCACCGTGAACCAGCAGGAGCAACGTGGCCAGGCTGGCGGACCGACGATCGAACAGTTGCTGGCGCTGCATAGTATCGGCGGCAGCGAAGGCCCGCAGTGGTCGCCAAACGGCGACACGCTGGCGTTCGTCTCCTCGCTTGCTGGTGCGCCAGAGCTGTGGTCAATTGATGTTGAAAGTGGTCGGCTGCGTCGTCTCTCAGTTGGGCTGGGTGGCGTCGGGCACCTGGTGACGTTCATGCCGCGCTGGTCGCCGACCGGTGAGTATATTGCCGTCGTCTCAGCCCGTTCCGGGAGCGATGAGCTCTGGCTGTGGCCTGCGGATGGCGGGCCGTTGCGCCAGCTTACCCGCCTTTCGGCGCGCATCGAAGCGTATAGCTGGGCGCCCGACGGAGGTTCGATCGTCTTCAGCGGGAACCGCAACGGGCGGTTCGACCTCTGGCGCGTGACTGTGCCAGATGGCACGACGACCCAGCTCACCAACGACCCGTGCTATGAGGTCTACCCCAGCGTCGCACCGGATGGCCGTGTCGTTTATGTCCGCTTGAACGAGCGGTGGACCGACCACGATGTCATCCTGATGGGGCCTGACGGCAGCGAACCGCACGTCATCCTGCAAGATACTGATTTCTTCGACTACCACTACGGCCGCTCGTTCGGCTCTCCCCTGATATCGCCGGATGGCGCGAGCTTCCTGTTCCGCTCGCAGCGTAGCGGCTGGATCAACATCTGGGAGGCGCCACTGAGCGGCGGTGGCCCTGCGCGCTCGATTGCCAACGCGACGGCCGACCAGTCTGACGCGGCCTGGTCGCCGGATGGTCGTGCAATTGCATACATCGAGAACCACAATGGAACGTTGGAACTGCGTGTCGTCCCAGCGAACGGTGGTCCGAGTCGCCGTCTGGTCGTGCCGGAGCCGTTCGGCGTCTGCAGCGCACCGGCTTGGTCGCCCGATGGCACGAAGATCGCGTACCTCTACACAACGCCAACCTGCCCGGCCGATATCTGGCTGGTCGATGTCGCAACTGGCGCACGTCGTCAGCTGACGGATTCGATGCTCGGTGGACAGTTCGCGCAGCGGCTAGTTGTGCCGGAGAAGGTGCGCTACCAGTCGTTCGACGGCTTGTCAATCGCAGCGTACCTCTACCGACCGCAGAACCGGAGTGCAGGGGAGCGGTTCCCCGGTATCGTTTGGGTCCATGGTGGGCCAACCAGCCAGTACTACGACACTCCACAACCGGCAGTGCAGTTTTTCGTATCCCAAGGCTACGTGGTGCTGCTGCCAAACATCCGTGGCTCTTCAGGGTACGGGCGTGCCTTTGAGGAACTGAACGACCGCGACTGGGGGCATGGCGACCTGCTCGATGTCGTCGCCGGGGTCGAGTTCCTGAAAACGTTGCCTGACGTTGATGTCGATAACTTTGGGATCACCGGCACGAGCTACGGCGGGATTATGACGATGGCTGCGACCGTCTGGGCGCCGCCGGGGGTGTTCAAGGCGGCAATCGCCTGCTCCGGGTATGGGAACTTCGAGAACATGCACGCAGAAGAAGAGCTACGCCATGTGAAACTGCTCCAGCATGAGTTCGGCGACCTCCCAGCAGCCGTTGACATCTACCGGCGGTGCTCACCGATCCATTCGGTGGCGAATGCACACATCCCGTGTTTCGTCCTCCATGGCGAAGGCCGCTACCCCGGCTCAAACTCCGGCCGCGAGTTCGCTCTCGCGCTCGAGCGGAACTACAAGCCGGTCTGGTACAAGACATACCCCAACGAAACGTACTATGTTGCGTCGCCGGCTAACGTGCACCGCCAGTGGCTCGATATGCTGGCATTTTTCGACATGCATCTGAAAGGCATCGCACATGCCTTGCCGGACGGAGTGCGGCCGCTCACGCACCTGAGTGGCGTGCTGGGGAGTGGGGCGCGTGTGGGTAGTGCGGGTGGCTCCGGCGGGACCACTCCGCCTCGTGATGTGGCCAACTAATGCAGTGAGCAGCGAGCAGTGAGCAGTGAGCAGCGAGCAGCGAGCAGTGAGCAGTGAGCAGTGAGCAGTGGTGTGATCGTCGTTGTCTGAGGCGCTCTGCTCGAATGAAACGAGCGACCTTGGCTCGATAGTGGGCTGTGGTTGGAACACGAGACCATTTGGGCTGGTGTTGCTGGCAAATTGGCCCTTCTCGGGTGGCGCAATGTCGTCGATGCTCAGGCGGTGCGTGTAATAGCACGGGCGCGAGTGGGAAAGGTCGAGCCGAATGGATGAACGCGAGCGGAAACATTACATCGCGATGTACCGCGATGGCTATAACCAGGTCGTCCAGGCGTTGGCGGGGGCAAGCGATGCCGACCTCGACAAGCGCGAAGCGCCCGGCGAGTGGTCGCCGCGCGAGATCGTCCATCACCTGGCAGACAGTGAGATGACCTCGGCGATCCGCTTCCGGCGGGTGCTGGTGGAAGACGCGCCGTTGATCCAGGGGTACGACCAGGAAGCGTTCGCGCGCCTGCTCTTCTACGACCGTCCGATTGCGGCGTCGCTGGAGGCGTTCCGTTTCGCGCGGGAATCAACCGCGGCGATGTTCGAATACATGCACGACGAGCAGTGGAAGCGAGGCGGCACGCACACCGAAAGCGGGCCATATCTGCTGGAAGATTGGTTGCGCATCTACGGGGTCCATGCCCACGAACATGCGGACCAGATCCGCCGGGCGCGGGCGGCGAGCTGAGTCTGCGCGGCGCGCGCCGGCGGTTCTGGCCACAATTTACGCGCTGAGGTGGGCACGCTCCAGGAAGCGCGCTACGAGGTCGATGGCGGCCTGGATGTCGTTGGTCGAGCAGGTTTCGTTTGGGGTGTGTGCGTAGCGAACCGGCACAGAGAGGGCCGTCACTGGGACGCCGCCTCGCGAGCGTTGCATGACTCCAGCGTCGGTGCCGCCGCGACCGAGGATTTCGAGTTGGTACGGGATGCCTTCGGCGTCGGCTATGCGGCGCAAGCGTTGGTTCAGCGCGTAGTCGGAAATAGCCGTTACGTCCATGATCTTCAGCGCCACGCCCGCTCCGAGCTTGACCGCAACAAACTCCGGCGGTGCGCCAGGGAAGTCGCCGGCAGGCGTGATATCCAGTGCGATGGCGATGTCCGGCGCCTGACTCCAGGCAACGGTCATCGCGCCGCGGGTGCCGACTTCCTCCTGCGTCGTCGCGACGGCGATGACCTCGGCTTGCACTGGGCCGGCGAGTGCCTTGAGCGCTTCGAGCATGATGAACACCCCGACACGGTCGTCAAGGGATTTTGTCATGATGTAGTTGCCGGATGTTTCCAGTGTGCGGTCGAAGGTGACCATGTCGCCAACCTCAACCTGGGCGTGCGCCTGTTCCCCATTCAAGCCAATATCGACGAAGAGGTCGTCGATCGTTACTGGCTTCACCTCGCCCGGCGTTTGCAGGTGGATCGGCTTGCCCGCGACGCCGATCGAACCGCGGTGGCGTCCACCGGCGAAACCATGGACGATGACGCGCTGCGCCGGCAGGCGGCTCGGGTCGAAACCACCTACCGGTTGCAGGCGCAGGAAGCCATCTGCGTCGATGTGCTTGACCAGGAACCCGATTTCGTCCAGGTGTCCGGCGATCAAGACACGTGGGCCGCCATTGCCGCGTCTGACGCCGATCAGGTTGCCGAGCGCATCGGTGCTGATGTCATCAACCAATGGCTCCAGCTCTTCGTGCACCAGGGCGCGCACGCTGTCCTCACGGCCCGCTACCCCATGCGCTTCACACAAGCGCTTCAGCAGTTCCAGATTGATCGTGGCGGCCATGCCCGTCACCTGCCCCTCGTCCTGTATGACATCTCACTCCCGGCGGGCGATTGTAGCAACGCCTGGTGGAGCCTAGTGACAAACACTGGCTGGAGGTGAGACAGTTCCCGCCCGAGGAGCATCAGCGATCAACCTGGAGGCTGGCATGACCCCGAAGACGTTTGCCGCGTTAGGTGTTCGACCATTGATCAACGCGCAAGGCCGCTTGACCCGCCTCGGTGGATCGATCATGGCCCCGGAGGTGGTCGCGGCCATGGCCGACGCTAGTACGAGTTATGTCGATATCTTTGAGCTGCAGCGCGAGGTTGGCCGCCGCTTGGCCGAGCTGACCCACAACGAGGCCGCGTATGTGTGTACCGGCGCGGCGACCGGGCTGTTTCTCACGACGCTGGCCTGCATGACTGGCACGGACAGCGAGGTGTTGGCGCAGTTGCCCAGGGCCGACCTCCCCAAAAATGAAGTCGTCATCCACGCTTGCCACCGGTTTTCCTATGACCCCGCCGTGCGGTTGGCAGGCGCGACGTTCAAAGAGGTCGGCGACGCGCGCGAAACCGCGCCCTGGCAGCTGGAAGAGGCGATCGGGCCGCGTACTGCCGCCGTGCTCTACTTAGCTGGCGAGGTCAACCGGCGCAGCGCCCTTTCGCTGGAGCAAACCATTGAGATCGCTCACGCCGATGGCGTCCCAGTCATTGTCGATGCCGCTGCGCAGCTCCCACCGGCAGAAAACCTCTGGCGCTACACCCGTGACCTTGGCGCTGACCTGGCGATCTTCTCAGGTGGCAAGGACTTGCGCGGGCCGCAATCGAGCGGCCTCATCGTTGGCAGGCGGGACCTGATCGACGCGGTGTTCGTCAACGGCGCTCCGAACCCATACATCGGCCGGCCGATGAAGGTTGGGAAAGAGGAGATGGTCGGCTTGCTGGCGGCGGTTGAGCGCTACCTTTCTCTCGACCACGCTGCCCGGCTGGCGGGGTTTGAGGCGACAGTCCAGGGGTGGATCGATGCCTTCATCGGTATCCCCGGTATTCACGCTGAGCGGGCGTGGCCAAACGAAGCAGGGCAGCCGATGCCGCGCCTGCTCCTGACCTTCGACCCCGATGTGCTGGGCTTCGATGCCAACGACGTGCGTCATGACTTGTGGGAGGGAGAGCCGCGCATCGCCGTTGGGAGCTACGGCGAGAAGCATCTGTACCTGACGCATGCGGAATCCGACCCAGGGGCGCGCGGGATTTATGTGACGCCAGATACGCTGGAGCCGGGAGACGCCGAGCAGATCACCGAGCGCTTGCACGCCATCATCCGCGCCCGGCGGCGTGCCTGATGCGTTTGGTGGGCACATTCTCGGTACGGTACGCTATCGCTCAATGCTCGTGCAGGCGGGCGTACCGCCTGCACGGTTCGTGCCTGTGGAGTCTTCGAGGTAGCGTGTATCCACAATGCCGTCCCGTGTAGAGCGCCGGCGATGCTGGTCCTCCAGCGTCCCGTAGGAGCCGTGGTACGTATGCGTCGACGGATGCTCGCACCTGGTGACAGATGTTTCCGATCGTCAGCCGTGCGTCGTTGCCGTGGGTCGCGGAGGGTACGTCAGCCTCGGCCAGCAGGTGAGCAAGACCATGCCAGGCGCGTGGTCGGCGCCGTTCTGACGTGCGGAAGGCGCAACGGATACGTCCACAGCACACAGTGGAATGTGCAATGCGACGATTGGCGAGCCGAGTATGAGTAATTCGGGCGGCTGGCGCCTCCTCCTGTTGTTGTATCCCCGAACGTGGCAGCAGCAGTTTGGCGCTGCGTTTCTGGCCTTGCTGCGTGAGCGCCCGCCGGGCGTGCGCGACATGGTGGATATCCTGTCCGGCGCTGCTGCAGCGCACCTGCGCCCGCGTGCCTGGCAACTGGAGAGACAGCTCCTCTTCGAGGCAGCGGGTCCGTCGTCCTTCTCATCGGCTCCCGCTTCGGGACCATCCCCCGATCCTCCGCGGGACCAAGACGAGCAACGGCGTTTTACGCGTCGCACGTTTCTGCGCAATGCGGTGCTCGGTGGTGCGGCAGTCACGGCTGTTGGCATCACCGGCGGGACGCTGATCTTCTTGCGCCCAGACGATGATGAGGAAACCGGGGTCGGCGTCGTCACCGTCCCCGCAGCGGAACTCCCAGCTGAAGGGGCTGCACCGCTGACACACGACGACGGGAAGTTCCATCTGATCCGCAACAGCGATGGTTACTTGGCAATGTCCTGGCGTTGTACCCACCTCCACTGCACCGTGCCGTGGAACGATAGAGAGGACCATTTTCGCTGCCCGTGTCATGGTTCGGTGTACGACCGCTACGGTGCGCGACTCTCTGGCCCGGCTCCCAGGCCGCTCGATTTGCTCGCGCTCAGCTTTGATGCAAGCGGCAACGCGGTGGTGGATACCGACATCATCCAGCAGCGCGAAACGTTCGAGCCAGCGCAGGTGGTCCCGCCGCCAGGGTAACGCCGGCGAGGGTATCCTCCCGACGTGCCAACCTCGGCTATAGTGCCTGCTCGACGCGGTTATGCGTCGCCGCGATGGGAGGGCAGGATGTCGGTATCGATTGACTTCGAAGGGCGCGTCGCGCTGGTGACCGGCGGTGCAACCGGATTGGGCCTGGCAATCGCAGAGGCGCTCGGGCAAGCCGGCGCCCGCCTGGCGCTCAACGACATTTCATCGACCCGCGCTGAACGGGCATGTGCCGGATTACTCGCGGCCGGCTACGTCTGTCACCCTGTCCCGGCCGACGTGCGCGACGCTACTGCGGTGCAGGCGATGGTCGACGCGACAATCACGCAATACGGCCGGCTCGATATCGTTGTGGCGAACGCTGGCGTCTACCCGAACACACCGTTTCTGGACCTGACAGAGAGCGAGTGGGACTTCACCTTCGATACGAACGCGAAGGGGGTCTTTCTGACCTGCCGCAGCGCGGCGCGCGCGATGTTGGAGCTCGGCGAGGGTGGCGCCATCGTTACGATTTCCTCTGGCGCGGCGACCAACGCCATCTGGGGCTGGTCGCACTATTGCGCCTCCAAAGCCGCGGTAGTGATGCTCACCAAGGGGATGGCGCTGGAACTGGCCCAGCACAACATTCGGGTGAATGCTGTGCTGCCTGGGTTCATCGATGTACCGGAGGGCGGCGCGCCACTGTCTCCGGCATTCCGCGAGGCGCAGCATGCGGCGATCCCGCGTCCACGGCTTGGTGAACCGCGTGACATTGCGAACGCTGTCGTGTTGCTGGCATCGCCGCTCGCCGATTGGATTACCGGGACGACCCTGGTGGTGGATGGCGGCAGCAGCGCCGGTCGCGCAAAGCTGCGCCCAGTCGATGTCTGACCCCCGGCACCCTCAGCGACGAAAGGAACCACCCGTGGACCACCCAACCCCGAGCACGTCGCAGCGCGCGGCGAGCTATGCCCAACGGTTCTCCGAGATCAACGCTGACGTGCTTGCCACCATCGAGCCGCTGGACGACGCACAGTGGTTTGCACTGTGCAAGGCTGAACAAGCGACAGTAGCGGCGGTCGTTTCGCACGTCGCTGGGTCATACCGCGCCATCGGAGGCTGGATTGCAGCAGTTGCTGCTGGAGAGACGCCGCCGCCAGTGACGCGCGAGATGATCGACGCTGGGAACGCCCGCCATGCGGAACGCCATGCGCAGCGCCCGAAAGCGGAGGCGTTGGATGCGGTGCGCACGAACGCAGCAGCGACGGCGGCGATGGTACGCGGCCTCGGCGACGAACAGTTGGCGCGCAGCGCCTATCTGCAGCAGTTCGGACGGTCGATGACGGTTGCCGAGCTGATCGAAGATGTGTTGCTCCAGCATGTCGTGGAGCATTTGGGCAGCATTCGAGCGACGCTTGCAGACGTGCCCGCAGTGCAGTCGAACGACGGACAGAGCTGAGGCGATGGACCAGTTTGCGCAGTCGGAACAAGCGTTGAGCGCTGCGGCAGAGATCGCCCGGAGGTTTGTACGGGGGCTGGGAGACCGTCCAGTAGCCTATGCCGTGACGCCGGAGGAGCTTGCGGCGCGCATCGACGAACCGTTGCCGGCGCGCGGCAGTGAGCCCGGTGCTGTACTGCAGGAATGGCTGCAACGCGCCGAACCGGGCATCGTTGCCTCGGCCGGGCCACGGTTTTTCGGGTTTGTCAACGGAGGTGCAACGCCGGCCGCGTTGGCCGGCGACTGGCTCGCCTCCGCCATCGATCAGAACGCCGGGCCGTGGTTGAGCAGCCCCGCTGCCGCGCAGACGGAGCTGACGGTGCTGCGCTGGCTGAAGGAGCTGTTCGATCTGCCGGTGGAATGGGGAGGCGCCCTGACGAGCGGGGCGACGATGTCGAACCTGGTGGGCCTGGCGGCGGGCCGGCAGTGGGTCGGTAAGCAGCTGGGCTTCGATCCCGCAACCGACGGGCTGGGCGGCAAGCCGGCGATCCCAGTCGTCTCCAGCACGGAGATCCACGCGAGCGCGCTGAAGGCGCTCGGGACACTCGGCCTGGGGCGTGGCACGGTGCGACGCGTGGCTGCCCCCGGCGGTGCAGTCGACCTCGACGCGCTAGCAGCCGAGCTGGCACGTGTCGATGGCCCGGTGCTAGTCGTCGCGAACGCCGGAGAGGTCAACACTGGCGCGTTTGACGACTTAGCGGGGGTGTCCGAGGTGTGCGCCGGACATGCGTCCGGAGCCTGGCTGCACGTCGATGCCGCGTTCGGAATCTTCGCCGCTGCCTCGCCGCGGTATCGCCACCTGACCCACGGGATCGAGCGGGCGGACTCGGTCGGAGCGGACGGGCACAAGTGGCTGAACGTGCCATACGACTGCGGGTTCGCGTTTGTGCGTGATGTCGACATGTTGCGCCAAGCCTTTGCTGCGACCGGCGCCTACATCGCGCCAGGCCCGGGCGCCGGATGGGACCCGATGAGTCACCTGCCGGAGATGTCGCGTCGTTTCCGGGGGCTTGCCGCCTGGAGCGCATTGAAGGCGTGGGGCCGCGAAGGGTATCAGGCGATGGTCGAACGCTGCGTTGAGAACGCACAAGGTTTCGCTCGCTGGGTTGCAGAAACGCCAGGCGTCGAGTTGCTGGCCCCGGCGACGCTGAACATTGTCTGCTTCCGCTATACCCAGGCGAGCGCGGACGCACCGCTGCTGGACGACCTGAACCGCGCAGCGACGCGCGCGCTGCAAGCAGGCGGCGAAGTGTTCGTCACCGGCACGGTCTGGCAGGGGCGGGTGGGTATCCGCGCCGCGTTCGACAACTGGGCGACGACGCCAGCTGACGTTGACGTGCTCAAGGCGGCAGTCGGCCGGTTGCGGGTCGAGACCGGTTCGTGACGGCAGCGCTTCGCTGCAGCATGCTGGCCGTCGTGCTTCTGGTCACCGCATGCGGCGGCTCGTACACTCCGCTACCGCCTGCACCAAGCCCGAGTCCTTATGAGCTGGAACCGGCCACGGCGGCGAGTCGTGCTGCGACAGCAACTCTCGTTGTCCAACCAACTGCCACGCCGGCAGCAACGTCGAGCGCCACGCCTGTCGTCGTCGTTCCCTCTCCTCCTCCGGCAACCGCGACGCCCAGCCCGAGGGCAACTTCCACCGCAACGGCAACCGCTACCGCGACGCCCAACCCGGAGCCGACTGCCACGCCGCTTCCCACGCCAGAAACCAGCGTGTCCAGTGGCGCGGGGAGTGGTACGACTGAACCACTCTGGCTGCCTGTCGGGCCGGTGGTCGTGGAACTGGAGATGACCGGAAGCGGCGCCGCGATTGCACGCATCATTGATGCCGTTGCGGGTAAGACGGTTACCTTGCTAGCGAATGTCCAAGCGCCGTGGAGCGGCAGCCGGGTGGTTGATCTGCCGGCCGACGGGAGCTTTCGAGTGGAGATCGCCGCTCAGGGAAGCTGGATCGTGCGGATCATCCGGCCGGCCCTGGAAACCGTGCCGGTGCAGTCAGCGCCCCTTGTGGCCGAAGGCGATACATCCACGGCCCTCTACTACATCTTGCTCCCAGCCGGCGAGCATGCGGTGCGGGCGACGCATGCCGGAGCAGGCGCATTCAGTATCACGGCACATGCGGCCGCAGGAGGTGGGACATTGCCGGTTGTCCGTCAGATCGGGCCGGTAGAGATAGAAACAGCGCTGACGATCTCCGGTACTCTACCAGCGCTTGTCCTGCTGGACGTGGCGGCGGACGGCGCATGGACGCTTGAAATCGACTGAAGTGCTGTCAGAAGCGATGTCCAAAGTCGGTTGAGAACGAGTATTCGTCCTCGCTCCAGGGGCGACGCCAGCTGTCGTCTTCGAAGCGTTCCAACCGAAACGGCGTCAGGTCGACGCTCTGGGACCGGCCGTGGACAATCCCCTCGGCCAGGCAGCGACCGATTGCCGGGCCCTTTTTGAAGCCCGCGCCGGAGAACCCCAGGGCGAGGAGCAGCCCCGCCACGCCGGGAGCGGCGCCGAGAACCGGGTGGGTATCCGGGGTCATGTCGTAGATCCCAGCGTGGCCGTAGAGCACCGTGGCGTCGGCCATGGCGGGCATGCGTATGCTCATGGCGCGTTTCACTGCTGGCCCAAATGCTGGGTCAATGCGCTCATCGTAGTCATCGGGTTCGACGACATCGTGGAACTCGCCGCCACCAACACCGGCCAATGTGCGGTTTGGCCCCCAGTTGCGACAGAAGAACCCAGCGGCGGTGTCAACGTAGCTCATTGTGCCCGTGGCAGGCATCGAGAATGGCCGGTTGAGCACGGCTACTTGCACACGCAGCGCCTCGATTGGCACGACGACTCCCACGGCTGCAAGCAGCGGGACGCTCCATGAACCGGCCGCCACGACGACGCTTGGCGCATCCACCGGCCCATCACTCGTATCGACGCCGAACACCCGGTCGCCAACCACGCGGATAGCGGTTACCTCGACTCCATCCCGGATGCGAGCGCCTCCGCGCGCGGCAGCTTCAGCCATGCTGCGGGTGGCGGCGACAGCGTCAACTACGCCCGAATCCGGTTCCCAGGCTGCTGCGGCGATATCGTCGGTGATGACGAACGGTTGCAGGCCGCGCAGTTCTTCGGGGCTCACAATGTGGGTGCGGATACCAACCCGCTGGTGCATTGCCGCTACCCGGTGCATCTTCTCGATATTCACCGCATCAGCGCCGGAGGTGGACACGGTGACGATCATGCCCGTCTGCTGGAAGCCGCAGTCGCCGCCGATATACTCCGCCCAGTGCTGAAAGATCTCCAGGCTGATGCGCGCGAGGGTTGCTTCAGGCACGTTCGTGTAGTGCTGGCGCAGTAACGCACCGGTCTTTCCGCTGGCCCCGGCCGCCAGTGTCCGCCGTTCCAACACAACGACATCGCGCACGCCGAGTTGCGTCAGCGCATGCGCGACGCTCACGCCCATAATGCCGCCTCCGACGACGACGACCTCAGCGTGTTCTGACATCTGGGTCTCCTCCCGCAACTGACACGACATTGGCATGCCTACAGCAACGACGCGCCGCTCCGGCGTGCGATACTCACCCCAGCCACATGTGGAGGGAGTCCACAATGCACAACCCAGGGCGCCTGCACAAGCAAACCGACGAACCGTTGGCGCCAGCGGCGCGCCGCCTGCCGACAAACCGCAACGACGAGCTAGATGCATGTCCGACCCCCTGCTGGCAGTTGTGGCTCGCAGGTGGGTTACTTGCAATCTGCGCCGGCGCTTGGCTCCTGCGAGCCGATGACCCGTTCCTGCTGAGCCTGTGGGGGGTTGGCCTTACGATCATCGGGGTTGCACTTGCCATTGTCGGGGCAGGCATCGGCCTGCGCATCTGGCGCTAGCGTTCCAACCACCGTCCACTGTCGGGTCAAGGTGGCTCATTTCATCGGAGAAGCGCGCTACAGACACGGACGATCAAACCACTGGTCACTGGTCACTCCACTAGTCCGCTGCTTCAAGATGTAACGAGCCTCGGTAGTCTGGGTCGGTCAACGCAGGACGTTTCAGGTTGAACGATTCGATCGGGTAGGGGGTTTCCCCTTCAATCGCCAGGTCGCGCACGATCTTGCCGAGGAGTGACGCGAACTTGAAGCCGTGCGCGGCGCCGAGTGCAACGGTAATGTTGGGGTGCTCATCGAGTGTCCCCAGCACGAAATTGCGGTCTGGCGGCATGGTGTACAGGCAGGTCTTTGTATAGAGGACCGGCCCCAAGGAACCCGGCAGATACTGTTGCAGAAAGGCGTTCAGACGGTTGAACGGACGCGGGTTCGGCTCGAATGTGCGGCTATCGGCGGTCACTGGGTCGCCGCCGACATCTTCGCCCGCCTTTGTTGCCACTTCACCGTAGACCGGGAAGCCGTAGAACCAGCCCTGCGCTGCGCCATGCCAGATCCAGATAGGGAAGCGGTCAGGAGCAAACTCGCGGAGGTTTGGGGTTGCAAAGTAGGTCACCTGCTCCTGCGTCACAGTGAGCGGGAAGGACACACCGGCTCCCTCCAGCACCTGGTTGGCCCATGCATCGGCGGTGACGGCAAGCTTGCGGGCGTGGAACACGGCGTCGTCGGTATGCACCTCAACGTGCGTGCCGCGCGGGACGATGCGGCGTACTTTGGTGTTGTCCAGCACGGTCGCGCCATGGGCGCGGGCCAGCGCAACGTGGGTGGCGATGGCCTTCCGGGCATCGACCAGGCCGCCATCCGCCTGGAACAGGCCGCGCTCGCTCCCGTCGAGCTTCCACTGCGGCCAGCGGGCCATGACCTCTGCTGCGGAAAGGTCTTCATAGGCGATGCCAGCGGCGCGCATTGAGGAGGCGTAGGCTTCGATGGCTGGCTCATCCTGTGGGCCGAGATCGAGACCACCCGTCTTCACGACCAGTTGGATGCCCGACTCAGCTTCGACTTCGTCCCAGGCCGTGTACGTGTGTGGGGTGAGCGCCGTGTATTCCGGTGTGTGGTACGAGAGCCGGATGATGCGTGAGTGGTCCTGCGATGCTCCGTTATCGTGCCCGAGGCGGAACTGTTCGAGGCCGAGCACTTCAGCGCCGGCAAAGCGCGCGAGCCAATAGACCGCTGCACTGCCGATGCCGCCACAGCCGATGACGATGTATTCGTAGCTTGTCTTCACGTCGCTAGCCCTCCGCTTCGCACTGGGTCGCCAAACGTCGATTCGCAGAAAATGGAGCCGACGGTAGCCTACTCGACCGGTGCGCGACTGTCACCCGGCGGATCCGCTGACCAGGGGGATGACGACGAGCACGCCGTCCACCGGAGCGGAAACTATCAGACCATGCAATCGCATGGCGAACCGTGGAGTGAGGAAGACGAGGGCGCACCTCCGGCACACGAGTGGAGTGACCAGTGACCAGTGACCAGTAATGTGATCGGCCTTGTCTACAGCGCGCTGCTCTGATGCAACGAGCGACCCTGAACCGATGGTGGGCGGTGGTTGGAACACGAGCATGGCATCGTTGCGAGTACGTGAGCCGATGAGGAGTTGTCCACAGGCTGTGATGCCGGGATAACCAACAACCTGTTGCGGCGCCTCGCTGTACTGTGGCAAAGGCGAGCAGGCAGTACATGGCCGGTCGGCGCGGCGTCCGACTGGGCGGCAGGTTGAAACCGGGCATGCCAGTTGCCGACTAACGGTGCACCCAGGTCATGATAGCCGCCGCTGAGAGTCGAGCGCGCCGAGCGGCCAATGTGAGGGTTTGCTCGATGCAGCACGCCGTTCGGCGTTGGGAGGCCGTGCGAATTGCTGGTCGGCTCTCAGGTGATCCGGGCCACCGGACGCGACGGAGAAGGCCATCTCTCAGCAATGTCGGGAAGTGCGCTACTATCTCGGCTGTCGGGCAGCGATACGCATCGTCCGCGTGTTGCCCACTGTGACATCCTGTCGGAGGTTGCGATGATGAACCCTGCGGCCCCTGTCGACCTCAACGCTGTCTTCGCGCACATCGACGCGCACCGTGACGCGTATCTCGAGCGGCTATTCGCTTACTTGCGCATGCCGAGTATCAGCGCGCACGGTGAAGGGATCGGCGAGGTTGCCGAGTACATTGCTGGTGTCCTACGGGGGATCGGGCTGCAGGCGCGCTTGGTCCAGACCGCCGGGTGGCCGGTGGTCGTTGCCGAACGGCACGATGCGCCCGGGAAACCGACGGTCATCCTCTACGGTCATTACGATGTCCAGCCGCCCGATCCGCTTGAGGCGTGGGTGAGCCCCCCGTTCGAGCCAACCATCCGCAACGGGCGCATCTATGCACGTGGCGCCGGGGACAACAAGGGGCAGCACTTTGCCCAGATCCTTGCGCTTGAGGCGCTTCTCGCAGTGCACGGATCATTGCCCTGCAACGTCAAGGTGGTGCTGGAGGGTGAGGAAGAGATCGGCAGTCCGCGCATGGCGGAGTTCGTTCGCGCCAACCGCTCTGCACTTGCCTGCGACCTGGTTATCACGAGCGATGGCCCGGTCGATGAATCGGGTCAGTCGACGATTGTCTTCGGAGTGCGCGGCGTGCTGTCGTTTGAGCTGCGCGCGCGCGAAGCCAATCGCGATCTGCATTCCGGTAACTGGGGAGGGGTCGCGCCGAACCCGCTCTGGACGCTCGTACACCTGCTGGCCTCGATGAAGGATGCGCGCGGGTACGTCACGATCCCTGGCTTCTACGAGCGGGTCCAGCCGCTGACGGAGCTGGAACAGAAAGCACTGGCACAGCTGCCGGTGGATGTCGAGGCAGTTATGCGCGCGCTCGACCTGGAACGCCTGGACGAACCGCGTGAGCGCGGGTTCTTCGAGCGGCTCTCGGCCTGGCCAACGCTTTCGCTCAATGGACTACACGGTGGATACGGTGGCCCAGGCTCCAAGACGGTGCTGCCGAATGAGGCCGTCGCCAAGTGCGACATCCGCCTGGTTGAAGCCATGACTGCTGACGACACCTTCGACAAAGTTGTCGCACATGTGCGGCAGCATGCCCCGGGGGTTGAAGTGGTTCGACAGGGTTCGATGGAACCGTCCAAGACGCCGCTCGATTCCGTGTATGCGGGGCCTCTGCGAGCGGGTATTGTCGCGGCGCAGGGGGCAGAGCCATTGCTGGTCCCGGCGCTAGGCGGCAGCCTGCCCGACTATGTTTTCACGAAGATCCTCGGGGTCCCGGCGTTCAATGTCCCGTACGCAAATGCGGATGAGGCGAACCATGCCCCGAACGAGAACTTGGAGGTCGAGCGTTTCTTTTCCGGTATCCGCACCGGTGCGGCGATGCTGACCGCTCTGGGGCAGATGGAGTAGGCTCTCGTTCGCTAGAAGCGATGTACTACGTGTTGGACACGCGTCCGCGTAGGCACGGGAAGAGAACGCATGGGGCGGGTGAGTATCGATCTGCTGATCATCCTGCTACTCATCCTGTGCAACGGCGTCCTGGCAATGGCCGAACTGGCAATTGTCTCGGCCCGGCGTGTCCGCCTTGAGACGCGGGCGGCGGCAGGGCATCCCGGCGCGCGCGCGGCGCTCAACCTGGCTGCCGAGCCGACCAGGTTCCTGTCGACCGTCCAGATCGGGATCACCCTCATCGGTATCCTGGCCGGCGCTTTCGGTGGTGCAAACCTCTCGCGAGAAGTGGCCGACTGGTTGCGTGATGTGCCGGTCCTCAACCGCTACGCGAGCGGTCTCGGCATCGCAACCGTTGTGCTCGGCATCACCCTGCTGTCGCTGATCTTCGGTGAGCTGGTCCCGAAACGTCTGGCGCTGCATAACCCAGAGGGGCTGGCGCAGCGCCTGGCCCGGCCGATGACCGTATTGTCGGTGATTGTCGGGCCGGTTGCCCTCGCGCTCTCGCGTGCGGTCGACGCGATCTTGCGCCTGTTTCGTCTTTCTGCGGATGGCGCTGCCCAGGTGACGGAGGAGGAGATCCAGCTCTTGCTGGAGGAAGGTGCTGCCGCCGGTGTGTTCGAAGAGGCTGAACAGGATCTGGTCGAGCGTATCTTTCAACTTGGCGACCAACGCGCAAGCGAGCTTATGACGCCGCGTCATCGGCTGGTGTACCTCGACCTGGAGGAGCCGGAGGAGGAGAACCGGCGCCGCATCGTCGAGGCGCGGTTCTCGCACTTCCCCCTTTGTGAAGGAGACCTGGACCATGTGGTCGGGATCGTGCCGGAGCACGCCTACTGGCGCGCCCGTGAGCGCGGTCAGGACGTGAGTCTGCGCGAGCTTGCTGTGGCGCCGCTGTTCGTCCCGGAGTCCATGCCGGCGCTGCGGGTTGCCGACCTGTTCAAACAGGTTGGTCAGCATCGCGCGCTGGTCGTTGACGAGTACGGCATCGTTCAGGGGCTGGTGACATTTACCGACATCTTCGAAGCGATCATCGGCGACCTTGCGGAAGCTGGTAGCGCGCACGGCCGTGACGCGGTACGCCGCGACGACAACTCCTGGTTGATCGATGGGGCAATGCCGCTCGATGCACTCAAGGAGCTACTGGAGATCGACGCGCTGCCAGACGAGGAGCGTGGAGTCTATTCAACCCTGGCGGGGTTCATGCTCCTGCAGTTCGGGCGCATCCCGCGGGCTGCGGACGCGTTCGAGTGGGACGGCATGCGCTTTGAAGTCGTCGATATGGACGGTAACCGCATTGATAAGGTGCTGGTTTCGACAATCACTGGCCGCCCCATCTCTGCCGAGTCCGGAGCGTAGCGGTTCACGCGAAGTGCGCCCGGTCGGGACGCAGGCCCGAGAACAGCCGCATGCGCAGGCGCGCGCGATAACAGGCGACCAACCCCGCACGCCCGTAGCGGTGCTGCGGAAATACCGGCGCGCGTCGTCCGCGCGTTGTCATGCCAGAGGCGCCATAGTGTCGAGCCTGCGCGGGCTTCGTTCCCAGAGGAGCCGCTGCAGTCGGCTGTTGACCTGCTACCGGATGTAGTTGTTGAGGTCGTTGTAGAAGCGGTGAAGACTCAGTAGTGCTATTGCGTTGACGACGAGGGCTTGCCCAACGCAGGCGAGCGCAACCCAGCCCACATGGCGCTCGCGCCCGAGAAGCCGGCAGCTCTGCCGCAAACCAGCGACGCATCCGATTGCGATCAGCGGGAGGACTGGGAACAGGAACCGCCCCTGAAACTGCGTGTAGGTCAAGTTATAGATGACGACACCGGCAAAGCACGACGCAACAAGGGCGAGCGCAGCAACCTGGCCTGCGTCCCATCTGATCCGAACAGCAGCTACGCCGAACCCTGCGACGCTCAACACCGCGACGAGCATGTAACCGGCGAACAGCGGGCCGGGTAATCGCACGTCCATCCAGCCAAATGTTGCGACGAACGATTCGGCCATGCGTGGCAGGAACAGGTTGAACCAGTAGGGGTCAACAATCGACTTGTGGTCGAGTAGCTCGGGGAGCGTGCGCCGCTCCATTGCGTTCCCAAGCGGGTCGCGATAGACCAGTGCATTGCGGGCAAAGACCCAGCCAGCGCTGAGGGCGACCAGAGCAGTCGTCACTGCAAATGACTTGAGGAGGTTGCGTCGCACCTGTCGGCGCTGCCACCAGAGCCAGGCAACGCCGCCGATGACGACTGGGACGACGAACAGCGCAGTCTTCTTCGTTGCCAGGGCGGGGCCGAGTGTCAGGCCGAGCAGGAGGAAGTTCCCCGGCTCCGGTGTCGAGAGCACGCGCAGCAGGGCGTAGATGGCCAGCGCGATCAGCAAGTTGGCGAGGTTGTCGTTGTTGATTGTGGCGGAGATGAACGCAAACTGGGGCAGCGTAGCGATGAGGGCCGTTGCTGTCAGGCGGTCGATCGCGCGCGAGACGAGCATGCGCGCGATCAGCCAGCCGGTGATCACTGTCGCTGCGCCAAAGGCAATTGAGAGTATGCGCAGGAGGTAGAAGCCAATTGCATCACGGCGCGTCGTGAAGATTTCCTCGCCAGTGTGGAGGAACTTCGGACGCGGGCTGGGCATTGCTGGCTGCTCTGCGCTGCGGTTGACCTGCGGACTGAACGAGATCGCGTTGTCTGGCTGGGTCAGGCGCACCAGCAACGCGGCTCCGATGTAGTACAGCGGAAACTGGTGCCCCTCGCCAGCGACCCGCCGCGCGGGGGCGTCCTGGTTGGGGAGTTGCGCGTGCTGCGCGACGAAGTTGGTGTAGAGGAGATGCGCAGGTTCGTCCGGCGCCTCGAACGGCGGCACGACGATGGCATAGCCGCTCGCCAAGGCGAGATAGCAGGCTACGACGATGGCCAGGAGACGGCGTTCCCTTGACGTGATGAGGCCGGAGCAGCTCACGCGCCCAGTATTGCACGCACCAGCGGTGCTACGATGCCAGCTGCAGTCGACGCGCATTGCAGCGAGCAGGAGTACGGAGCATGACTGGTTTAGGCGCCCAACGGTTGCGGGTTGTCGCGTTCACGACTCTGGCGCCGTTGGCGCAAGGGTTCGACCGGATGTTGGGCGGCATGGGTCATCGCCTGGTGGGGATCGTGACGACTCCCGGCCCGGCGAGCCGGCGTTCGGATACCTACCTTGAAGTCGTGCGTAGTGCAAGACCGGGCGTCGATGTCATCGTAACCAATCACCCCAAGCGGTTGCCGAGCATGCTGGCGCCTCTGCGACCCGATCTCATCCTGTGTGGCTCGTTCCCGTGGCGGATCAGCCCTGAAGTGTTTGCCCTGGCGCGCTATGGCGCAATCAATGGGCACCCCGGGTTGCTCCCGAAGTATCGGGGACCGAACTCGGTGGGCTGGGCATTTCGCAATGGCGATGCCGAACTGGGTTTCTGCGTCCATCGTATGGATGCAGGCTTCGACACCGGGCCGATTTATAATCAGGTGACCGTTCCGATTCTTGACGATGACACGGCCGAGGATGCCCTTCGTCGGCTATTTGGGACAGGGTTCGCCCTGTACGCGGAGGCGATCCAGCGTGCGCAGGCCGGTGACCCGGGAGAGGCGCAAGACGAATCCCGGGCAGGACACGCGCCATTGTTCACGGCTGAGCAGCGGGAGATCGACTGGGACCGTCCGGCACGGGAAGTGCATAACATCGTGCGTGGTTGGCACGGGCTGGGAGATATCCCTGCTGGCGCGTTCGCAACGCTCAACGGCCGGCGCGTGTTGATCCGACGGACGCGCCTGATACCCGATGCCGCGCGCGTTGAGGCGACCCCTGGCTCCGTACTAGCGGAGCGTGCAGGCGAACTGACCGTGCAATGCGCCGACGGGCCGCTTGGAATCGTGCAGTTCGACGTTGCGGAGGCAGCGGCCTAGCGTTTCAGGCCGCCTTGCGGCGCCAGCGGCGGGTTGGCCGATCCGCCGGAGTGACATCCGGCACGATTTCCACCAGGGTCTGCTTGCGCCCAAGGCCGAACCTGCGGCCTCTGTTGGCGCGCACCTCAAGGCTCGCGGCGGAGTGCTTCGGTGATCGGCGTCGCCCGAGCAGGATGCGGATGGCGATAGCGACGGCGATGATCGTGCCGACACGAATTGCGGCCAGCGCGATCTGCGTCTCGTCGCTGATCTCGTGGAACTCTGCCCCTTGGGGGGTGATCTCGATGTAGCCAATTGGCTTGGCTTCAATCGCGCCTCCACCGCCTCCCCCGGAGCCGGACTCGCGGCCGTCTTCGGTGTTGGACCCGCCGCCGCCGGCGCCGAAGCCGAAGCGGCTCCTGACCCGGGCGACTGGGATCACCGTGTAGTCGCCGTGCTGCACCGGCTCGCCGAAGACCATCTGCACATTCGACTTGCTCAGGATCTGGTCGAGGATCGATGCGCCGATGCGTTCGATCGGGCTCGGTTCGCCGGCACGCTGTGCATCGCTCCAGGCATCGTTCGTGTTCATGTTGCCTCCCTGTGTGACTCTGACCGGTGTGCTCCGAATCCTCTGCGCGTACTATGATGACCGCTGTGTGACGGCGCAACCCTACGACTCGCGCCGCATGGGTCCGCGATGGTTGCGCAGAGGTTGCCACACGTGCCAGATGCGATCACAACTTTTGGGCTGATTGCCCTGGTGCTCACGGTGGCAGCGCTCGGGTCCGGCATCGTTGAGCGCGCCCCGATCTCGTTTCCGATGGTCTTCCTGGGCTTGGGGCTGCTGTTGAGCGGCCCCGGCCTTGGTGTGATCGAGATCGGCCCGCACGACCCCACGTTGTCGGTGATCGCGACCCTTTCCCTTGCGCTGGTGCTGTTTCTCGATGCCGTGAACCTGCGCTTCGACGATATCGGGCAGGACTGGCGCATCCCGATGCTGTCGCTTGGCCCCGGTACGTTTGCGACGATCGCGCTGGTGGCGGCCGCCGCATGGTTCATTCTCGGCCGTCCGCTCGTCGAGGCGCTGCTGCTGGGGGCAATCCTCTCCTCAACCGACCCCGTAGTGCTCCGCGAAGTCCTGCGCGATAGGCGCATCCCACGCTCAGTGCGCCGGGCGCTGAGTGTGGAAGCGGGGACAAACGACGTGGTGGTGTTGCCGGTGGTGCTGGTGCTGATAGCCGTGGCGACCCAACAGGCGGGCAGCCTGGCCGCGTGGGGAACATTCTTGTTGCGCCTCGTCATCATTGGCCCGGCAGCCGGCGCCGTGGTGGGGGCAGTTGGCGCCTGGCTGATGGCGAACGCCGACCGTCGCTTTGGGATCCGTCGTGAGTATCAGGCGCTGTACGGCATCGGGCTCGTGCTTGCGGCGTACTTCGCAGGTGACAGGCTGGGAGGGGACGGGTTTCTCTCAGCGTTCGCTGCTGGGGTGGCCGTCACCTACTTCAACTTTGAGCTTTGCGATTGCTTCCTTGAGTTCGGGGAGATCGCCGCTGAAATGGCGATGCTGTTCGCCTTCATCCTGTTCGGTGCAGTGCTGGCGGAGAGCTTTGGTTCCATCAACGTTGGAGCGGTGTTGCTCTTCGGCGCCTGGACGATTCTGGTTGCCCGGCCGGTGGCGATTGGCGCTGTGCTGCGGCGCGCTTCCCTGAGCAACAGCGCGCGCGGGTTTATCGCCTGGTTCGGCCCACGTGGGCTGAACTCGCTGCTCCTGGCGCTTCTGGTTGTTGAGGGTGGCGTCGCTGCCGGGGAAGAGCTGCTGGCGATCGCGGGACTGGTCGTCCTGTCTTCGGTCGTGCTCCACGGGACCACTGCCACTCCGCTCTCGGCCGCCTATGCGCGCAAGGTCGCCGCCGAGACGTTGCAGGAGGAGCGAGAATCTACAGCGACCGGGTTGTTCCAGCACGACGGGCGAGAGGCGCCGCGCATCTCTGCAGCGGACCTCTTCCAGCGACTTCATGCGGAGGATGAGCGGCTGCGGCCGATCGTCCTCGACGTGCGCTCGCGGTCGCAGTTCCAGCATGATGGCGCGACGATCCCGGGCAGTGTGCGCGTGCTGCCCGATGAGGTTGCCGGTTGGGCGCAACACCAGGATCGCGAGCGCTCCATCGTCGCGTTCTGTACCTGACTCAACGAGGCGACCAGCGCCCGTGTGGCGCTCCAACTCCAGGAGATGGGGTTCGATGCAACTGCGCTCGAAGGCGGCTTTGCCGCATGGCGTGCCGCATTTCCTGTCGTCGAGCTTACGGGCGCCGTGAATCAGTAGCCGCGCCGCAGGTCAACGGTATACAGGAGCGGCTCCCCCGCGAGATACCGCTGCATGTTCTCCAGGAAGACGCGCACAACGTCGTCGGGTCGGTTCATGCCCGATATATGTGGTGTGATGTAGACGTTCTCCAACTCCCAGAAGGGGCTGTCGGGGGGTAGCGGCTCGGTGGGGAAAACGTCGAGGGCCGCGCCCGCGATGCGTTGCGACTTGAGCGCGTCGTACAGCGCGGCTTCGTCGAAGATGGTGCCGCGTCCCATGTTCACCACAAAGGCCGACGGCTTCAGCAGAGCGAGCCGGTCCCGCGACAGCAACCCGATCGTCTCAGCTGTCTGCGGCACGACGCAGACGAGGTAGTCGCACTGGGGAAGGAACTCGTCGATCTGGTCGAGGGTGAACACTTGCTCTACCCCTGCGACGCTCCCGGGCGAGCGCCGCAGCCCAAGCACGCGCATGCCGAGGCTTGCGCAGCGCTTCACGACTTCCTGGCCGATCGAACCGAGGCCGATGACACCAACTGTCGCGCCTTCGATGCGTTCCGGAGTGAACGGGTCCCACGCACGGCGTTGCTGGGCCTGGACGATCCCGCGCACGTTCTGCGCGTGGGCCAGGATGTACGTCAGCGCATACTCGCCCATTGCACCGCCAAAGACCCCCTTGAGATTGGTGACCTGTACACCTGGCGGCAGGCTGTCGGCAGCTGCGGCAAGCTTTTCCAGCCCGGCGCCCATCACCTGGAACCAGCGTAGGCTCGTCGCCATGTGCAGCAGATGGTAGGGAAAGTAAAAGGCGAACAGCACTTCGGCGCCCGGCAAGTGCTCCGCGACTTCTTCTTCGGTTGCCGGGGTAAGGATGCGCATCTCAGGGTAAACCTGCGCCACCTGGCGCGCTACTTCTACGTCATCGTCGTGCCGCCCACTATGGATCAACACCACCGGGAGATCTGTCATGGTGTATCCCTCACTCAAGTCGAACTGTATCGCGTCAGTATGGCACCGTTTCGCTGCAGCGGGGCGTGCTGCGGTGGCATGCTCTGGGGTAGTGCAGGGACGTGACGACCGGCGATGAAGGAGTTGTGCATGCACGGCCGGCAGGGTGGGCGGCAACCCGTGGCGTTGGCCCCCTCGATCTTGAATAGC
>QEUZ01000394.1 GCA_003577355.1 Chloroflexota bacterium
ACCATCAGCAGCATCAGGTTGAGCAGCCCTGCCGAGGTGCGCCCGAACCCCGCCTGCCCAGTGAGGTCCGACCCGGCGAGCGCGATGGATGAGAACCCGACACTCAGGACGAGGAAGACCACCGCATACAGGAGCAGCCAGCGGTTTCGCAACCCAGTGCGCGCTTCCCGCAGCGCGATAGCGCCGACCGATGACCACCTCATAGTCCACGCTCCACATCGAAATCCTCAAGCTCGACGCCAGCACGCACCAGGGTTTCCAGCACCCGCGCCTTCTCGTTCGCGTGCAGTGTGACGGAGACGACCGCGCCATCTCCACGTGGCTCGTAGCCAAGCTGCACCAGGGTCTCGATCGCCTCGTAACGGTGACCGTTGGCCAGGTGCAGCACCAGGCGCGACGAGCTGCCCAACCGGTCGGCAAACTGCTCCGGCGTGAGGTCGGCGGTGATGCGCCCGCGTTCCACCGTCAGCACACGGTCGGCCAGCCACACCACGTCGTCTGGCCGGTGCGATGAGAAGAGGATCGTCAGCCCGTCCTGCTTGAGACGGCGCAACATCTGCAACAGCTCGGCGCGCCCATGCGCGTCCAGGTTTGCGGTCGGTTCATCCAGCAGCAGGATCGGTGGAGAACCGATCAGTGCCAGCGCGAGCGCGAGGCGCTGCTTCATCCCGCCGGATAGCGCCGCGACATCTTTGTCAGTCTGGTCAGCGATATCGAGCAGCTCGAGGCGCTGCAACGCTTCCGCCACGCTCTGTCCCTTGACCTGGGCAATAAACGCGCTGAGCTCGCCAACCGTGCCGGATGTCACCGGCAGGTCCTGCGGGACGAAGCCGATCATCGCCCGCACATCGCGCCCCGCGCGGCGTGGGTCGAGCCCACCGACGCGCAGTGTCCCGTCAAAGCGCGCCAGCCCAAGCAGGCAACGCAAGATGGTCGTCTTCCCGGCTCCGTTCGGCCCCCACAGGGCGACTGCTTCGCCACGGCCGACCCGGAAGCTGGCGCCATCGACTGCCGCAACGCGCCCATAGCGCTTGGTCAGCTGCTCCGCGGCTATCATCCCGCCGGCTTCACCGACAGCCAGCCGTTCCGGCGCTGAGCTCGCTGCGAACTTCAGCAACTTGGCACGCATCAGGTCGCCCCCTTTCGGACTGCTGTTCGGCGACTCAGCATGCGCCGTGGCGAGAGCAGGTACAGCGCACCAGCCGTGGCGAGCACGGCAACGGCTCCCATACCCCCAAGCACGAGTCGTGGCCCTGTTTCGGCCACCGGCGTGGGGGGCAGCTTCTCGGAGACGCGCGGCCGCATCAGGGGTGCGGCGTCTTCAAACTTTGTTTCCGGCCGCACCGAGGGGAAGGCCCGCGCGGCAAAGTCAATCGCCAGGGCAGCCGGAGAGAACTGGAAGAGCCGAAACGATGGATGCCGGTCCATCAGCGACTCGAACAACCGCTCCGACCGGTACGGCACATCGCCGATGCCATCGCCATTCGCGTCGTAACCGGCGTAATCGCTCCAGTAGTTGCCGCGCCCCTCCGCCTGCCAGGTGATGTCCTTCAGCACACCGCCGCCGAGGATGGCGACGTGTTGGGTGTTGTCGATGAAGCTGTTGCCAGCCAGCGTGTTGTGGCGCACCGACGGCTGGAAGCCGATGCCGATCTGGTTGAAGGCGAAGACGTTATCGGTGAAGTAGTTCTCAACACCCATTTCGCGGGGAGAGGTATCCACCTGTGCCCCGATGTGGTTGTTGATGAAGCGGTTACCCTCGATAACGGCGCGGTCGACATCCTTCAGACCCAGCCCGCCACCACTGGGTCCGTGGTTGTCGGAGAGCGAGTTGCCAACAACATACGGATCGCGCGAATACATAATGTAGAGGCCGATGGAGTTTGCCCGCAGGGAGTTCGCTTCGATGTGCGCTGCGTCCGAGAACATCAGGTGCAGGCCATAGCGGCCGCGGTCGAACGTGTTGTTGCGCACAACCCCCCGGTTGGAGTACCAGAGGATCACGTCGCGCCCGTCGCTTGCGACGTTGTTCTCGATCAGCATGTCATCGCAGTACCAGACGCGGATGCCGTCGCCACGGACGGCGATGCCGAGTGGCTTGGCGATGATCGTGTTGCCGCGAATGACGCTACCGGCCGCTTGTTTCAGATAGATCCCGAACAGGCTGTCCTCGATATGGTTATCGAGCACTGCGACGCGCGCGTTCTCAGCAAAGATCGCCGTGTCTTCGCGGTCCAGGTTCGCGCCGGAGCCACGGATCGTCCACCCCTGGATCAGCACATTGCCGCCGGTGATACGGATGATTGTGCCGTGTCCGCCACCGTCGATCACCGCCCCTTCGGAGCCGACCAGCTGCAGATCGTGGTCGATGACCAGCCCACCGGGATAGACCCCGCCGCGCACCTCGATGCGGTCGCCGGGTCCGGCGATCTCCAACGCCTCCTGCAACGTGGTGATCGCACAGGTGGAGCAGACGACGATCGTATCTGTTGCCATCGCCACACGTGGTGGGGCCAGCAGCGCCGCCAGCACCAGGCACAGGACAATGCTGCTACGCCGCCTCATCGCCGGCCTTCCGCCCCATGAGCATCACGACCAGGACGATGACGGCCGCGAGCAGCGCGAGGTAGAAGCCGAGATCGAAGCTTGCTTCCGTGCGGAACTGGCCGATCGTGCCCGTGCCGAGCAGTCGCGGGGTGAACTCGCTGATCGACGACGACAGCGCCGCGGTCGGGTCGAGCGAGTGCCCGGCGTAGTACAGCCAGGCGAACAAGTCGAGGATGAAGACGACTGGGTAGATGAGTAGCGGGGTGACGGCGAGCCACTTCCAGCGGCCGGGAACCCAGAACGACACGACTGCCAAGAGCGCGATGAGCGGGATCGCAACGCGCGAGACAGCCCGCTCGAGCTTCGCTGCATCGCCCAGCTTCATCATGCCGATGTAGTGGTTCAGGCCATCGACTTCGAAGACATCACCGGTGAGCTTGTAGGCGTACACCTGGATGTTCAGCCCTTGGGGGTATTGCGGCGCGTGCAGGGTGATATTCCAGTAGGGCAGCAGCAGCGAGGCAACCAGCAACAACCCGGCGCTAATGAGGAGCGGCAGTGATAACCGCCGGACCCACACTCGCACCCTGGGCAACGTGGCAACACGCTCACTCGACGGTGCAGCCGGCATTGCATCGATGGTGGAAGCGCGGTCGACGGTCAGCATTTGGGAGCCTCCAGGATCTGCGGTGACCGCCGGCGTCGAGCGGCGCCGGCGGCCCGCGTCGCTACTTGGGTTCGACGAGGAAATAGCCCATCATCTCCAGATGCAGCGCCGAGCAGAACTCGGTGCAGTAGAAGGGGAAGACCCCCGGTGCATCTGCGGTAAACGTCATCGTCGTCGTCTCGCCCGGTTCGATACTCAGGTTGATGTTGTAGGCCGGTACAGCGAACCCGTGGGTCGCATCCTGTGCTTGCTCAATGTTGGTGACGTGCCAGGTGATGTGGTCGCCCTCCTTCACCTCGATGGTGTCGGGGGTGAAGTGGCTGCGGATCGAGGTCATGTTGATCGTGACGTTCGAGCCGTCGCGCACGATGCTTTCCTTGCCGGCCTGGGTCGCAACTGCCGACGGCGCCTGGGAGATCGGGTCCCAACCGACCTCTGGGTAGACGACCCACGGGTCGAGCTTGTCGATCGCGATCGTCTGCACGTAGTGCGGTTCCCCGATGCCGAT
>QEUZ01000395.1 GCA_003577355.1 Chloroflexota bacterium
GCGTTGCCGGATACGATCCGCACGCCCCAGTCCAACAGGAACGTCACGTTCTCCTCAACCGACCGTGTCGCATCGTTCCACGATGCGAGGAAGGCCAGGCCAGCGTCGTCGCAGGCTTGCTTGATCGAATGACGCGCCGCGTCCATCTCCGGTGGGTAGGGCGGATCGTGGTTTTCCGGGTAGCCGAACGACATGCCCATGTCCCCCGGACCCCACTCGGCGAATGCTAACCCGGGCGTCGCGGCAATCGCCGCCGCGTTGGCCAACCCTTGGTGGTCCTCGATCTTGACGCCGAGCAACAACTCGCCCTGTGGGTTGAGCGGCCAGGGGTCTGCCAGCCGCAAGTAGTCGCCGGCCGAGACGCCCCACAACTGCGCCGCACGCTCCTGCCCACCAGAGCCACGCTGCCCTTCTCCCAACCCGGCGTCACGACCGAGCATGTTGAAGGGGTAGCGACAGGACTCGACAAACGCCCGCGCCGCCTCGCCAGTGCGCACGTGGGTGTGGACGACACCGTGCACCCCACACGCCAGCACCTGCCGCACCTGCCAGGCATTGACGTACACCTCAGCGGCAGTGCGGGCATTGGCAGGCAGCGTTGCCAGCACGGTCGGTGTGCGATAGCCATCGGCGGTTGGCCCGCCGTCCACCAGGCCGCGCATGAACGCAAGCAGACCAACCGGGTCGAACGGCGCGTGCTCGAACTCGACCAGCAGGAAATCCGCCCAGGTGTCCGCCTGGCGCAGGCCGTTTTCGTAGGTGAGCTCACCGGGAGCGCTGTAGTACAGCGCCTGTCCCTGCTCCAGAAGCGCGATCGCCCGGTTGATGCGCATGGGTCCTCATCTCACCACCTCGACCACCGAGATGTCGATCGGTGGGCGCAAGAGCGCGCACTGCGCGAGCACTGGGTGGACCGGGTTGTTCAGGAACTGCTCGATCAGGTCTTCGTCGGTCATCGGGTGGCTATCGAGCACCGGCAGCACTTCCTGGTTCAGGGCGTAGTCGAAGCGCGGCCCCCACTTGCGCGCGCCGAGCCGCGCAGTGGTCGAGCAATTGTCGATCATGTACGACACGCCCTTGAAGTGCATGTACGGGTTGAGCGAGTCGACCGATTCGATGATCGACTCGTTCACGATCTCCGAGTACGGGTGGCCACGCTCCTTGAGGATGTCGACCTGCGCCATCATCGTCGCAACATAGACGCCGGCCGTCACTGGGTGCACCTTGGTATGCAGCTGGTCGCGCTTGGCGCGCACCGCTGCCCCGACCTTCCACATTGGCGCACCCTCGACCGTCGCCATCGGGTAGCGCTCCAGGCGGCTGCCAGCCATCACGACACTCTTGATCTCGTTGCCAGACGCGACCTCGTCGTAGATCTCCTCCAGCACAGCCCGGGCGGCCGGGTAGGCGGCGGAGTAGGCGTGGCGGAAGGCCATCTTGCCGTCCTCATCCAGACCTTCGTACACCGCCAGAATGCCGTCGTGCGAGATTGTCCGGCTGATCGGCCCGGTGATTGCCTCGACCGTCTCATCGAAGGCGGCTTCCGGGTCTTCGCCGTGGGCCACCAACCAGCGATAGATCGACTCGACGATGCCATGCACCGCGCCGAGCAGGATGCCCCGCTCGCCGAAGATATCCGACTTGTACTCCGACTCCAGCGTTGTCTGGAAGATGACCGGCGACCCCAGCCCGACCGCCCAGGCCAGGGCGTAGTCGGTGGCTTTGCCAGTGACATCCTGGTGCACTGCGAAGCTGGCGTTGATCCCCGAACCCTGCTCGTAGAGCCGGCGCACCGAGGCCCCCATACCCTTCGGGCAGACGGCGATGACGTTGATGTTGCTGGGGAAATCCTTACCGAGCGACTGCAGGTAGCCGAGCAAGAAGCCATGCGACAGGCCGAGCGTGGAGCCTGGTTTCAGCAGGCTGAAGATGTGCTCGTGGTTCATCGCCAGGGCAGCGTCGGCGATCAGAAGCAACACGAGGTCCGAATTGCGGATCACCTCGTCCATCTCGCCCAAGGTGCCATCGGCGCGGCTGAACCCGACCCGCTCGGCCGAAGCCATCGACGGCGAGCCTTCGCGCAGCCCAACGACGACCTTGATATCGGAGCCTGCCAGCGAATCACGCAAGTTCTGCGCCTGCGCCGGCCCCTGCGCCGACCAGCCAATCACGCCGATCTGCTTGATGCCCGCAAATGCCTGAGGCAGGAGGGGGAACAGCTCGCGCCCACCCCGCAGGATCCACTCCTCGGTATCGGCGAGCTGAAGATGCTCAGGCTGGAACACGCTACTGGTGAAACTCAGGGACACGGCGTCTGGCCTTTCCAGGTGCAGGCATGACAGATGGAGACGCCCCATCAGGCGCGTCACCTGAGAGTGTAGGGGCGCAGGCACGCGCGGTCAAATTGCCCATCGTTGCAAATGAGGAGATGCCGCAACCGGTCCCGTCCCCCTGGCTGCACCACACCGGGTTGCACGTTTTCACAATGCGCTACAGCGGCAAGCCGCCCAAGTGCGATATCGATCGCCGGTTCCACGGTCAGGCGAGCCAGTGACTGCCCTGACCGACCTCCAGCGAACAGGCTTGAACGGCGAGTATGATTGCAGAGACGGGGTTGCGGAGTGGGAGAAGGACGGTTCTGATGGGTCGTGTTGCGCCGTACCTGAGCGGGCCGGAGGAGGTGCCCGGGCGCGTGCCGCTGTTGGGCGAGGTAGCCCCGGCGTTTCAGATGCCGGATGAGGAGGGCAACAACGTCAGCCTGCGCAGGTTGATCCGGCCCAGACCACTGCTCCTGCATTTCTACCGCGGCGACTGGTGACCCACCTGACGACTCTACCTGTCGCAGTTGCGGCAGTCTTACTGGGAGATCCGGGCGCTGGGCGTCGACCTGGTCGCTGCCGCGAACAACACGCCTGAGGAAAACCGTACCCTGCGCGAACGCTACGACCTGCCGTTCAGCATCCTCAGCGATATCGACGCAGAGGTTGCCCGCGCCTACCACGCCTTCCACGAGAACGAGCCGATGGGCCGTAACCTTGCCCTCGTCTCGATGTTCCTGATCTCGCGCGCCGAGGACGGCGGCAAGGTGCTCTGGGAGTACGTCGGCCCAAGCTCGCGCTACCGGCTGGCGCCGTCGCGCATCCTGGAAGAGCTCCAGCGCGCGCTGGGCCGTACCCGGCTGCATGTCGATGTCGTCGTGCCGTCCACCTGGCAGCTGGAACGCACGATCGCCGGGTTCCAGGACCCACCAATGGGCTTCTACCGCACGCCGCAGGAGGTCGGCGAGCGCTACGTGCTGACCTACCGCGACTACACCCGCGAGCTGGCGATGCAGGCCCACGCCGAGGTCCACCGGCTCACCGAGGAGGGCTGGCGCCTCGCCGCTGTCTCCCCGGAATACGAAGGCGCCGTCGTCATCGGCCAGCGCTACAGCTTCGACCGTTCCGTCGAATAGCCAGAGCCCATCCCCCAGGTGCACTATGCGCCCACAATTATTGAGCTGATGCGCACCTCACACATTGCCAGCAGAACAAAGAAAAGCGGCCCCCCGGTTTCCCGAGGGGCCGCTCTCAGAGCCTCAGGTCAGTCGCCTGACCTCAGGTCCCTTGTCATCGTCTAGGCGACAATGTCCGCCTCATCGAGGTGGATGATCACATCCGGGTCGCCGCCATATTCGGCGTCCCAGAGGTAGTCATCCTCGTCGATGTC
>QEUZ01000396.1 GCA_003577355.1 Chloroflexota bacterium
CTGACCCATTCGACACCGGCGAACCCAGCCGAAGCAACCATGAGCTCCAAACAGCGCCGTGTGGGGACCCACCACGTATCGCCACGGGGGAACCCGGTCATCTGGGCTACTGGTTGGTCTTGCATGTTGCGCGCGATCACTGTGGCGATGATCGCCCGTTCGGTCGTCACCGAAGCGATCCGCCAGAGCGCCTGGATCGGGTCGGTGAGGTGCACCAACAGACTCCCACAAAACACGATGTCGAACCGACCGATCGTCTCGGGGGATAGGTCCTGAACACGGAGCAACCTGCGCTCGACGCGCGATCCGAGCGCGGTGCGCGCTACTTCGAACGGCTGATGCAAGTAGCGATTGGCTTGCTGAATACTCTGGTTATGCTGGTACAGCGGGCTGAAATCGTGGGCCTGCCACTCGGGCAGTTCGGTTGCCGTAACGCGCGCTCCCCGCCGCTCAAGCTCAAAGGCGAAGAATCCGCTGGCCGCGCCAACATCGAGCGCCGACTTGCCGGAAAGGTCATCTGGGAGCGCATAGTGTGCCAGGTACGGCCGGTGGTCATAGAGACCAGGGGTGACAACCCCATGGCCGAGGTCGATCGTGTGGTACCAGTCCAGCGAGGCTACTTGGGCGGCAAGGTCGGTATCTGAAGTCATGGTCGGCTACACCTTTGGTTATGAGCAGACGGCATTGGCTGGATGATACTTGCGCTCAATCCTGGCTGGCGATCGGCTATGATCGCCGCGCCGAATGCGTGCTAAGCGTGCTGCAGGTTGCGAAGGGAGAACGTGTGAAGGTCCTGATCTCCGCCGACATGGAAGGGACATGTGGCGTCGTCGATTGGGTGCAGGTGACCCCTCCGTGGGACGCCCCAGCGAGCGCCGCACCGAGCGAATATGAAACCGCACGCCGGCAGATGACGGCGGAAGTCGCTGCCGCAGTGCGTGGGGCGCTGGCAGGTGGGGCCAGCGGCGTGACGGTCAATGAGGCGCACGATGGGATGAAGAACCTGATCGGCGCGCTGCTGCCACGTGAGGCGCGCCTGATCACTGGCCACCACAAACCACTTTCGATGATGCAGGGTATCGACGAGCCGGGTATGGCCGCAGCGATATTTACTGGCTACCACGGTAAAGCGACAACTCCTCAGAGTGTCCTGGCGCATTCGTTCACCGGCTTCGTCCAAGACATTCGCTTCGATGGTCTCTCGACCGGAGAATATGGCGTGAACGCAGCGATCGCCGGGCACTTCGATGTGCCTGTCGTCATGGTGACGGGTGGTGATATTTGCATCGCCCAGGTGAAGGCGTTCTGCGGTGATGCGGTGGTCGGCGTCGAGGTGAAGAAGGAGCTTGGTACGAAAGCCGCAAGTCATCTACATCCTGAGCTGGCGGTGGAACTGATTGAATCCGGCGCGCGCGAGGCGCTACAGCTGGCACGGGAGATCCCACCGTGGAAGCTACGCCCTGGTGCGCGCGTCGAGCTGGACCTTGCCCACCAGGAGCAGGCGGATCTCGCCGCGCTCGCACTCGGAGTGGAGCGGACTGGCAACCTGACCGTCGCATTTGACGCGGATGATGCTCTCCACATGATGCACATGCTGCGCAGCATGTTCAACGCGATCATGACCAAGTTTGCCGTTTAGCTGCTGGGGATTCATGGCGTACTGGTTGCGTAACGTGATCGCGCGCATGAGAGAGGGATGCTAACCGAGTAGCGCGATAGCATGCGTACACTCCGCGACGGAGTGGATGGACGTTTATCGTTGCAACGGACGATTCACCGACTGCCGCCGACGGTGTACTCGGGGGTAAGGAGCCGACATGGCGATCAACGTGCTGGTGGTGGGGGCAGGGGCGCGTGAACACGCGCTCGTCTGGAAGTTAGCAGCTAGCAGCCGCATCGGGCGTATCTACACGGCCCCGGGCAATGCCGGGACCCAGGCTCTGGCGGAGCGCCTGCCGCTCCAGGCAACCGATGTCGATGGCGTGCTGCACGAAGTCTCACGGCGCTCGATCGACCTGACGGTCGTCGGGCCTGAAGAACCGTTGGCACGAGGCCTTGCCGACCATCTGCGGGCGCATCAGTATCCGGTGGTCGGTCCGTCGCAAGCGGCTGCCCGGATCGAGAGCAGCAAGGTCTGGGCCAAACAGGTCATGGCATCGGCTGGTGTCCCAACCGCCCGCTCGATCGCCTGCAACTCGTTGGCCGCAGTGATGGCGGCTTCCGATGAGATTGGTCTACCTGTGGTGCTCAAAGCAGATGGGCTAGCCGCTGGGAAAGGGGTCGTGATCTGCGCGACCGAAGCGGAAGTGGCTGACGCCGCGCAGATGTTCCTGGTCGACCGCGCGCTGGGATCTGCCGGTGAGACCGTCCTCGTCGAGGAGTACCTGCAGGGTATGGAGGTATCCCTATTGGCATTGACCGATGGGGAGACGGTGGTCCCGCTGTTGCCTGCCTGTGATTACAAGCGGGTCGGAGAGGGCGACACTGGGCCGAACACCGGCGGCATGGGGGCGTACACGCCTCCGAAGGCTGTCGACGGCACGATGGTAGAAGCCATTCTCCGTGACACGATCGTCCCGACACTTGCGGCAATGCGGGCGGAGGGTGTGAGCTACCAGGGTGTTCTGTACGCTGGGATGATGCTGACCGAAACCGGGCCGAAGGTGCTCGAGTTCAACTGCCGCTTCGGCGACCCGGAAACGCAGGTAATCCTGCCGATGCTGAACGCCGACTTGCTCGAGCTCTTCGTGGCGGTGGCCAAGGAACGACTCGCGCGCTTCCCTGCGCTGGACTGGTTTTCCGGTGCATGCGTCGGCGTTGTTCTCGCATCTGGGGGATACCCAGGAGCATACACGACCGGTCACCCGATCCGCGGATTGGAGACGCTGCCGGAGGGAGGCGTTGTCTTCCACGCAGGCACCCGCTGGCGCGTGCACGATATCGTGACAGCGGGTGGACGCGTGCTCACCGCAGTCGGACGTGGTCCAGATATGGCCACGGCACGTGAGCTGGCGTATGCCACCGCCGACGCGATCGACTTCGAGGGCAAATACGTGCGGCGAGATATTGCGCTGCGTGAACTGGAGTAGGTGTTCAACGAACGAACCGGCCGGGGCAATTGCTCCGGCCGGTCGCTGGGGAAGATAATGAATGGACCGTTTATGAAGTGCGAAAGAACATCTAAGCAATAGCTTGCGTTCAAGATTCTTCCGAAAGCGGTAC
Organism: Chloroflexota bacterium; assembly: GCA_003577355.1. Lineage (GTDB taxonomy): Bacteria > Chloroflexota > Chloroflexia > Thermomicrobiales > CFX8 > CFX8. The sequence goes on from QEUZ01000396.1 coordinate 3,223, forward strand.
TCTCAGGCTGCGACGTGGGCGGTTTCCGGCGGGCCAATTTCAATCCAGCCGTTCTTGACGGCGTAGAGCACCGCCTGCACCCGGTCGGTCACCTCCAGCTTGCGCAGCACACTCGTCATGTGGTTCTTCACCGTCTGCTCGGTGATGAACAGCGCATCGGCGATCTCTTTGTTGCTCAACCCCTGCGCCACGCAGTCCAGCACCTCCACCTCCCGCACCGATAGCGGCAGCTGGTTGCGGCCCGACAGCCCACCCTTCGATTCCGGTGATGCGACTTCGCCAGTCATGGTGCGGAACTCGTTGAGCACCCGGCGGGCCAGCTGTGGCCGGGAGAGGACGGTGGCGTTGATCAGGTCGTTGGCTTCGATGTCCTTGGTGAGGAAGGCGGCAGCGCCAGCGCGGACGGCATCGAAGAGGCGCTCGTCGTCGAGGAACATCGACAGGATGATGATGTGGGCCTGGGGGTGCTGTTTCTTGAGGATG
>QEUZ01000397.1 GCA_003577355.1 Chloroflexota bacterium
CTCGACCACGCTGTCAGGCGGCAGCCCGCCCTTGCTTTCGCCAAGGCTCATGCTGCCCCGGCTGGCATGGAACCGAATCCCGACCTCTTGCACGGCCTCGATTTCATCGTCCAGCCGGGCGCCGTTGGGGAACATATAGAGATGGTCGCTGGCCGTGGTGCAGCCCGACAGCGCCAGCTCCGCCGCGGCAAGCTTGGCACTCACGCGAATCCCCTCGGGCGTGATGCGCGCCCAGATCGGGTAGAGCGTGACCAGCCAGTCAAACAGCTCTTTGTTTTGCGCTCCGGGAACGGCGCGGGTGAGCGTCTGGTAGAAGTGATGGTGGGTATTGACCAGGCCGGGAATGACGACATGACCGGCGAGATCCAGGACCTCATCGGCGGTCTGAGGCAGGTCTGCCGTAGGGCCGACCTGCTCAATCACGCCGTCGCGCACGTAGAGCGCGCCAGTGGGGATCTCGCGGCGCTCGTCGTCCATCGTCACTACGACGAGCGCATTCTTTGCCAGCAGAGTAGCCATCAGACGATTATCCAGTTTCGGGCACAGGCGCGGCTTCGCGCGCGAAAAGCGGCGCAGAGTCTAGCACGAGCGCCAAAGTCAGGACAAGTGGTTGGCGACAGCACTAGGCGAGCTGCGACACCGCCAGTTCGGCGCCGCGCAGCGTGTTCTTGAGCAGCATTGCGATCGTCATCGGGCCGACGCCGCCCGGCACGGGTGTGATCGCGCCGGCGACTTCCTTCGCCTCGTCGAAAGCCACGTCGCCCACCAGACGATAGCCGCGCTTGGCGGCGGGATCGTCCACACGGTTGGTCCCAACGTCGATCACAATCGCGCCCGGCTTGATCCAGTCGCCCCTGACCATCTCGGCGCGGCCTACCGCTGCCACCAGGATATCGGCGCGGCGACAGACTTCGGGCAGGTCTTTGGTCCGGCTGTGGCAGATCGTCACCGTGGCGTTGCGATGTACCAGCAGCATCGCAGCCGGCATCCCGACGATATTGCTGCGCCCCAGCACGACCGCGTTAGCGCCCTCGAACTTGGCTCCCGCCTCTTCGAGCAGCACGATGACACCATGCGGGGTGCACGGGATGAACAACGGCTCGCGCCCTTTCATCGCCAGCCTTCCGATATTGACCGGATGAAAACCGTCGACGTCCTTCTCAATGCTGATCGCGTTGAGAATGGCCTCTTCATTCAGGTGCCCCGGCAGAGGAAGCTGGACCAGGATGCCATGGATGGCCGGGTCGGCGTTCAGCGAGCGCACCAACCCCTCAACCTCTTCCTGGCTGGCATCCGCCGGCAGTTCGTGCCCGAAGGACTGAATGCCCACTTCCTCGCACGCCTTGCGCTTCATGCGCACATAAGTTTGCGAGGCGGGGTTGTCGCCCACCAGAACCGTCGCCAGCCCTGGCCGGACACCGTGTGCCGCTACCATCTGCTCAACTTCACGCGTGATTTCGCTACGGAGCCGGGCCGCTACGGCGGCGCCATCGATAATTGCCGCTGTCATGTGAAGAAGCTACCTTTCTCAAGAAGTGTCTAGAACCTGGCATGAGGCTAACACGCCCGGCGCCAGATGACCAGTGACGCCTTGCAAGTTTGTCACTGGCCATTTGTCAATGATTTCCGACAACTCCTCTACAAATCATAAACCACGAGGGGGCCAGAGTCAGGTACTATTAGAAATGAGACAATTAGGTCCCCAAGCGGCCTGTGATCGCGCGTCACGCACCGGGCGTGCACGCTGGCATCTCGCCCGGTGCGAACCCCAAGGCGGCTGATCGACGCGATCGGCTCAGGAGAGGATGTCAAGGATGTCCGACCGCACACGATTCCAGAAGCGCTCCGCGCAAGAGCGTCTGCACTCCGCTGCCCACCCCAACCGTTCCGGTGGGCAGGCGTTGGTCGAATATGTGCTGATCCTCGCTCTTGTCGCAATCGCGCTGATCGCCGTGCTGGCGATCACCGGGCCGGCAGTCGGCAACGTGTTCAGCAACGCCGTCTATAACCTGCTGGGCGGCACCATCGTCCCGCGCGACACGCTCCCGGCGGATGATTTCTGGACGCAGGTGGCCGCGGTCGCATCGTTCACGCCCGAAAACCCACTCCTGATCACGAACACACCTGCGCCGGCCAGCAGCACACCCACCACCGGGCCATCGCCAACGGCCACCGATATCACGCCGTCGCGCACGCCCTCGAACACACCCACACCAGGGCCAAGCCCCACCCCCCCGGATCAGAGCTTTGGCTATCCCTTTGAAGACCCGGCCAACGATCCGGATTGGTGGCAGCGCGATTTTACCGGCCTGCTCAGCGACTGGGATGCGGAGTTCTGGGACCTCAGCGATACGGACGGCGTAAGCTGGCTGCCGAACATGACCACGATGTCGCCCGGCAGCGGCAAGTGGCGGACGACCTACGACACGCTCGACTTCACTTGGCCCGCCAGCCCTGGCGGGGGTGTCACGCGGAACTTCTACGCGCGTTTCACCAGCACGGCAACCCTGCTCAACGAAGAGTACATCCTGCGGCTGCGCAAAGATGACGGCATGCGCGTGTGGATCGGCGGCTCGTTGATCTACGATGGATGGAACTGGAATATCGATCAAGATAACTGGGTCGAGCGCACCTTCACCGCCGCAGCGGGTCCGAACGACGTCGTCGTCGAACTGTTCGATAACGGCTGGACGGCCCGGGCCAGCGTCTTCATCACCCAGGACGGCATGCTCCTCGACGAGGGCGACTGCAACTGGACGCTCTCCAGCGAAGCCTACTTCAGCGCGCCGACGGCCTGGTCCGACAGCCCGAACGATTTCTACGCGCCGAATTCATACTGCATTCTGCGCCTGCGCGGCACGATCGACCTGACCGGCGCCGTGGAGCCAAAGCTCCAGTTCTATGACCGCTACGCGATCGGGTTCGGCGCCTACGCCCTCGTCGGTGTAGCGGTGGCCGGCACCAATAACTGGACCGATATCGCAATCCACACCAACGAGACCAACCTGGGCTGGACGCGCCAGACCTTCGACCTGACCAATTTCGGCGACCCGGATGGCAGCGGCCCGGCAACAGGCCAGAACTTCGCCAACCAGGTTATCGAGCTACGCTTTGTCCTACACAATCCAACCGATATCACCAACGACGGCTGGTGGATCGACGACATCTCGGTCCAGGAACTTTCCGAGCGGCAGTATACGGTCGGCTTCTCGGACAACATGGAAGGGCCACTGCATTGGTACGCCGGCGGAACCTGGGCGCGGACCAACGAGCACGTCCACAGCCCCGGCAACGCCTGGTCCGATAGCCCGCGGGCGAACTATTCGCTTGGTTCGAACAACATCCTCGAACTGGACGGGGTCATCGTGCTGGACAACGACCGGCTCGAAGGCGACCCGGTGGTTGAACCGGAGCTGGTGTTCTGGCACCGCTACGAACTGGGCAACAACGCTGCCATCTACGCCGAAGTCTCGACAGACGGCCGCCTAACCTGGACACCACTCACCGGCGGGCCGCTCGCCTCACGCACGACCAACTGGGCCTACACGCAGGTCGTGATCCCGCTGGATGCCTACGTTGGCCAGTCCATCTACTTCCGCTTCCGGCTGGACGCACGCAGCGGCTTCGAGGCCGCCGACGGCTGGTACATCGACGACTTCAGCCTGCGCAACCGATCGAACGCGCTGCTACACCTCAACTGGTGC
>QEUZ01000398.1 GCA_003577355.1 Chloroflexota bacterium
CGCCAGGACGTCCGCTGGGGTGCAGCGGGCAGTGCCCTGGGCGTTCTCGGCGTTCAGTGCATGCAGGTTGGCCCAATCGGCGTAGATCGCGTCCAGCGGCCGGCCGTCCAACACCGCGGCGATCAGCTCCGCTTCCACCCCGATCCCCCAGGCAATGTGGCGGGCCACGGCGGCGACCGTCCAGTTCTCGTCCGCCGCCACCTGCTCCCAGGCAGCGGGTGGTACAGCGTTCACCTCGGCAACGAACTGCTCTACCGTTGCCGCAAAGGCGGACCGCAGCGCGTCAAGCTCCATGTGCACCACGCCCCCATTCAATCCCCTTCGGCACTGGTCTCGGCGCATTCTACCGGCACATTGGGCATCGTGCGCGGCTGATCCGGGCGTGGCCGCAGGTCTCGCTGACCGCCGCCGCCCCTCTGCTAGACTCGCGCTGGGAACGACAGACGGTGACTGGAGCGCGCGGCGGCGATGGGGACGGCACAACACGTGGACGCGCAGGCAGCGCGGTTGCTGCTGGAGCGGCACGCGGAGCTTCAGGAGCTTGTCAGCTCGCGTGCCAGCGACCTCGGTATTCCTGGAGTTGCTGTTGGCGTAACGCTGCGGGGCGCTGAAGATATCGTGTACCACGGGGTGACAACGCCGGATGGCGGGGACGAAATTGGCCCGACCACCCGGTTCCCGCTCGGGTCTACCGACAAGACGTTCACAGCAACACTCATCATGCGCTTGGTGGAACAAGGGCGTGTCGACATCAGCGCGCCGGTGCGACGCTACCTCCCTGAACTACGCTTGCGTGACCCAGCGGTGGCCGAGCAGGTCACCGTGTTGCACCTGCTCAACCACACGTCCGGCTGGGCTGGCGACTTCGCCCCGGACACCGGCGACTCCGACGACCACCTCGCCCGCTTCGTCGAGCGACTGGTTGACGCGGAGCAGGAAGCGCCGCTTGGCGCGCGCGTCTCCTACAGCAACTCCGCGTTCAGCGTCGCCATGCGAGTCGTTGAGAAGGTCACGAGGTTGCCCTATCGCCACGCTCTGCAGCAGATCCTGCTCGACCCGCTGGGTTTGGTAGAACACGACTTCGCCACAACTGAGAACGTGCCACAACCGTTTGCGCTGGGACACGTGCGCGAAGGGCACAACCTGCGCTGCATTGGCCTGGACGACGTCGCTGGCGGAATCGCCGCCACTGCCCGCGACCAATTGCGCTACGCGCGCTTCCACCTGGGGGATGGCTCCGGCCTGCTCCGGCCGGAGACGCTGGCCCAGATGCGCGCGCGCACCACTCCCGATGGCGACAGCGCGCAGACGCTAGCCTTCGGCATCGGCTGGATGCTGCGCGACCTTGCCGGCGTGCAAGTTATTGGCCACGGCGGCTCGAATAGTGGGCACCAATCGGCGTTGGAGCTCGTACCGGAGCGCGGGTTCGCCCTGGTCGGCCTGACGAACGCCCGCCACGGACTGGAGCTCCTGACCGACCTGAAGGACTGGGCCTTCGAGACCTATCTCGGCCTGGCCCCACCGCCTCCAGAGTTCATCGTACTCACACCGGACGAACTGGCCGCCTACACCGGCGAGTACGTCTCGCACACCGGAATTGTGCATGTCGCCGCCGATGAGGACGTGCTGGTTGCCACCCTCACCCTCAACCCGGAGATGCTCGCCGAAGCCGGTGAACTGGAAACGACCCAGCCGGAACCTCCCTTGCCCTTCCGGCTGCTCGCGGACGACCGCTTCCTGGTCACTTCCGGGCAGTACAAGGGGTTGCGTGGCGCATTTCTGCGCGACCTGTCCGGTGAGATCGATGGCATCGACCTCGGGCGCGTCTTCACCCGCCGCCGCTAGCTGCAACTCCGGCAGGGAATCAGGGTATCCTCTTGGGCATGCAGGACGAACTGTTGCCCACCATCCAGCATGCATGGAGTTCCGAACTGTCGCGCATGCCGCTCGCGCGGACATGGTCGCAGTTCTTCGATACCGTCATCGACCTCACCGGCAGGCTGATTGGCTCGATCGGCGGAGCGGTGCTCGTCGTTATCCTGGCGTTCATCGTGATGCGCCTGCTGCGCCGGGTGGTCGTCGGTTTCGTTGCGCGCATCATCGAGCGTGGCGGCCGCTCATCCGAGGAGCTGACGCAGAAGGCCAACACCCTCGCCGATGTCGTGCTCTCCACCGGAAAGCTGATGGTCATCATCATCGCCAGCATGATGATCCTCTCCAGCCTGGGGGTGAACATTGTGCCGCTGCTGGCCAGCGCCGGCATTGCCGGCGTCGCCATCGGCCTCGGCGCCCAGAGCCTGATCCGCGACATGATCAACGGGTTCTTCATCCTCTCCGAGGACCAGTTTGGGGTGGGCGACACGGTCGTCATCGGCGCGTTCAGCGGCACCGTCGAGGAAATCAGCCTGCGCCGCACTGCCCTGCGCACTGCGGACGGCTCGGCTGTCTTCATCCCGAATGGCACGATCACCGCCGTCGTCAACCAGTCGCGTGGCTGGGCCAACGCGATCGTCGATATCGTCGTGCGCCCGGAGGCCAACGATGCCGATGTCCTCCAGGCGTTGCGCGAAGCGCTTCAGGGGGTTGAGAACGACCCGGAGCTCGGCGACGTCATCCTCGAACCAGTGCGGGTGCTCGGCATCACCGCCATCACCGTCGATGGCGTGAACTTCCGTGCCTCCGTCCGCACCAAACCACTGCGCCACCTCGCCGTTGAACGCGAGCTGCGTCGCAGGGTCATCCAGCACTTCCGGGAACGCGGCATCCCGATGCTCGGCATCTCGACGACCGCGTCGACGGAGGTTGGGTAGGGCAGCCCGGTTCCCCTCGCCCGTCCATGAGCAAGGGAAACCGGGACGATGCGCGGCTACCGGTTCAGCACCATGCGCACCAGGAAGTCGTCGCTGCGGCGGGCGTCGTCGATGATCGTCGAGACATGCTTCCAGCCGTGGCCTTCGTCCGGGTAGACGGTGTATTCCACATGCTTGCCCGCCTTCTGGAGTGCGGCGGTCATCTTGTCCATCTCGGAGCGGTGGCAGACGATGTCGTCTTCTCCCTGGAGGATCAGCAGTGGCCGGCGGACGTCATCGACGAAGTTCAGCGGCGAGCGCTCGCGGTAGATATCTGGCGTCTGGCCGCCCGGGCCGCCCATCAGCTTGGCGATGTAGTGCCGCTCGAAGATCCAGGTGGTATCGGTGAAGGTGGCCAAGTCGGCGATGCCGTAGCGGGCGATGCCGGCCTTGAAAACGCCCGGGGCCTTGGTCATGCAGATGAGGGTGCTATACCCGCCGGCCGAGCCGCCGGTCGCCACGACCTTATCCGGGTCAACCAGCCCACGCGCGATCACCGCCTCGGCGCCGGTGATGTTGTCTTCCAGGTCGCCACCGCCCCAGTCGCCGTAGAGCCTCTCCATGAATTCGCGGCCATAGCCCTTGGAACCGCGATAGTTCGGTACCAGCACAACATAGCCGCGCTGCACCAGGTACTGGTTCCAGGGGATCCACTGCTTGTTCCACTGCCCCACCGGCCCGCCGTGGATATGGACGACCAACGGGTGCTTGCCAGGGACCTGCTCTTTTGGAGTGAAGAGCATGCCAGTCACCTGCAGACCATCGCGGGAACGCCAGGAGATCACCTCCGGCAGCACCAAGTCGCCACCCAGCACCC
>QEUZ01000399.1 GCA_003577355.1 Chloroflexota bacterium
GGGATGCTGACCGATTCCAGGATGCGCGGCACGAGCACCAGCGTACTGGTGTCGTCCCGCCCCAGGTGCCCGCCACCTTCGTAACCGACGGCAATCACCGCGCTGCCGCCGAGCTGCTCCACCTTCTTCGCCTGCCGCACACCGGCCACCAACACCAATGTCAACGTGCCAGTATCCTGCAAACGCTGCAAGTACGGCTCGGGGTTCCCGGCAGTGAAGGAGAAGATCTTCACCCCTTCTTCCAGCCCGGCCTCGACGAAATGCATCGAATCGCGCCGCCCGCTGATGGCGATGTTGACCGCGAACGGCTTATCGGTGAGCGCGCGTACCTTAGCGATCTCTGCTCGCAGACCATCCACCCCGTCCGGCAGCGTTGCCGCGCTGATCTGCCCCAGGCCACCGGCGTTGGACACCGCCGCGCACAGCTCGGCGAACGCCAGATGCGCCAACCCACCCTGGACAATTGGGTAGCGGACCCCAAACAACTCGGTCACTCGCGTGCGCATCGACCCTCCCTCAGCGTTCGCATTGCTCCCAGGCGCCTCTCCAAGGTGAAGACCATGCGTATCCATACCACAACCGGCAGCGTCACCCGGCGCTGACTTGCAGTCAAGACTTGCCGCGCGTCGTCTGGCGCGATAAGGTGAGCGAATCAGGCTGGGGGAAACCAGAGAGGATTGCTCATGCTGCACACGCTGCGTCTACCCGCTGTCGTGGCCGCGCTAGCATTGTTCCTTGCCGCAGCGCTCAGCACGACACACACACCGTCCGCTCGCGCCGTTGCACCGGCCAACGCCGATTTCCAGACCACTTGGGCACGCACCGACCAGCCGGTCGCAGCCGCCGAGATTGCCCGCACCTGGATCTGGGGGCCAGAAGCCAACACCGAGGCCATGTTCGAAGCATACGCCGATTCGCCGGGCGGGGAGCGCGAAGTCCAGTACTTCGACAAGAGCCGCATGGAGATCAACGACCCCGCTGGCGACCGCAGCGACCCCTTCTTTGTCACAAACGGCCTGCTCGTCGTTGAGCTGATGACCGGCCGCCTGCAACTCGGCGACAACCTCTTTGAAAACCACAACCCCGCCGATATCCCAGTGGCCGGCGACCCAGACGACACCAGTGGGCCAACCTACGCCGTGCTGGCCGGCCTGCGCGCCTCTCCGCCAGCCGACGATGGCGAAGTCATCACCCAGACCATCGACCGTTTCGGCAATATCGATTCCGACCCTGCCCTGGCCGATTTCGGCATTACCGCTGCCTTCCACGTCCAAGTGCCGGGGATCAACCATCAGGTTGCCAGTGTCTTCTGGGAGTTCATGAACTCCACAAGCCTGGTGTTTGTTGACGGGGCGTATCTGGAAGAGCAGCTCTTCCTCAACCCGTTCTATGCCACCGGCTACCCGATTACCGAAGCGTATTTCGCCGAGGTGAAGGTGGCCGATGAGCTGCGCGTTGTGCTGATCCAGTGCTTCGAGCGCCGCTGCATGACCTGGACGCCCGGCAACTCCCCCGGCTTCGAGACGGAAGCCGGCAATGTCGGGTTGCACTATCACTACTGGCGCTATGTCCTGATCCCGGATGAGGGCAACCCAACCGCGACCCCGACTGGCTCGCCAACCGAAACTGCTACTGCGACAGAGACCGCCACCGAGACGACGACAGCCACGACCACCACCACGCCCACATCGACGGTCGAACCAACGGTTGACTACGAGTTCCTCACCGCCTGGGGGGCCGAAGCGAGCGATGACACGGCACTTGCGTTCCCAATGGGTGTCGGGACCGACTCGGCAGGCAACGTCTATGTTCTCGATTCCGACAACAACCGCGTCGTCAAGTACGACAGTAGCGGGGCATGGGTCACCAGTTGGGGCAGTCAGGGAAATGGCGAGGGCCAGTTCAACGCCCCCACCGGCATCTACGTTGGGGCCAGCGGCGGATCAGAGGTCGTGATGGTAGCCGACACCGGCAACGACCGCGTCCAACAGTTCAGCCTGACCGGCCGCTTCCAGCGTGCCTGGGGTGAAACTGGGACCAGTAACGGGCGGTTCAATGGTCCGAGCGGGGTTGTTGTCGTCGGTGGGGATGTCTACGTCGCCGACACCGGCAACGATCGGATCCAGCGGTTCAACCGCATCACGGCCGCATTCATCAGTGCTTGGGGCAGGACAGGGGATGAGCTTGGGGAATTCGACCAACCGCTCGCCTTGGCGCGGGATAGCGGCGGGTTCATCTACGTGGTTGACTCGAACAACGCCCGCGTCCAGGTGTTCGACCCGCAAGGTACACTCGCTGGCTCGTTCGGCCGGGAAGGCGAGGACGACAACGAGTTCGTCCTGCCGGTCGGCATCGCCATCGACCCACAGCAGCGCATCTACGTCGTCGACCAGTTTATGGGGGTCGTGCGCGTCTGGGAGAAGCGGGGACAATCCTTTGTCTACATCGACACGGTCGGAGAACCGGGCGATGGTCCCGGCCAGTTTGACGGCCCGAATGGGATCGCCGTTGATACCCTCGGGTTCATTTACGTCACCGACATTGGCACGAACTCGGTCCTGAAGTTTGCGCCGTATGTCGATGGCGCCGAATTCATCGGCAGCTGGTCGGGCGGTGAGCGTGGCAATTTCCTGATCGCATCCGGTGTCGCGACCGACGACGACGAGCGGGTGTTCGTTGCCGATGCGGGCACACACCTGGTGCAGATCTTCGACAGCAACGGCGCCTACATCAGCAACTTCGGCGGGTTGGGTGAAGACTCTGGCTTCTTCAACCAGCCGAGCGATGTCGCCGTCGACACGCTCGGCCGGGTCTACGTCGCTGATCGTGGCAATGACCGTGTCCAGAAGTTCAGCGCCTTGCTGAACCATGTCATCAACATCGGCACGCCCGGCTCCGGCCCGGACCAGCTCGGCGACCCAGTCGCGTTGGCAGTGGACGGCGCGCGGGTCTACATCGCCGACCGCGGTAATGGCCGGGTGAAGGTGTTCACCGACGACGGCGACTTCGTCCGGCAGTGGGGCAGCGGTGGCGATAATGTGCCGTTTGACGATATCACCGGCATCGCCGTCCACAATGGGCTGGTCTTTGTCGTTGAACAGGGCGAAGACCGCGTGCAAGTGTTTGATACAACTGGCGATTTCGTTACCCAGTTCGGCAGGAGCGGTTCCGGCGAAGGACGCTTCGGGCGTCCCGAGCGCATCGCCGTGAGCGACGACGGCCTCGTCTTCGTTAGCGACCGGAGCCGTGATGTCATCCTCGTGTTTACGACCGGCGGGGCCTTCCTATTCGAGATCGGGGAAAGTGGCAGCGGTGACGGCGAGTTCGAAACGCCGATCGGCGTTGCTCTCGACCAGGACGGCAACCTCTACGTTGCCGACAGCGGCAATTTCCGCATCCAGAAGTGGGGGGTAGTGGAGAGCGAATAGGGCGTAACCCTCACCCCCCGACCCCCTCTCCCGTACCCACGGGCGAGGGGGTGCCCGCCAACGGCTTGGGCTGTTCCGATCAGACGGCTGATACCTCGAAACTGAACGAGGACTCACCCCGACAGACACTGGACACCCCCTCGCCCGTGGGTACGGGAGAGGGGGTCGGGGGGTGACGGCTCCTGCTACCGCTGTTGACCAGCAGCGGCGCGTCGGGTGCAAT
>QEUZ01000400.1 GCA_003577355.1 Chloroflexota bacterium
CAGGTCGCCTGGCGAACGCTGTTGTTCGTCCTGGTTTTCCCCACGGCGTTCTTCTACTCAGCGGTCTACACCGAGGCGCTCTTTCTGCTTGGGTTGGTTGGTTCGCTCTACCATGCGCGGCGTGGACAGTGGGGCCGGGCCGCACTGTTCGCCGCCGCAGCCAGCGCTACGAAGATCGCCGGGTTCATCTTGCTGCCTGTGCTGCTCCTGGAGGTGTTGCGCCAGCGAGCGCCTCTCCTTCGCCGCCCCTACCCGCTGGTTGCGCCGTTGGGGGCGGCCCTGGGTGGGCTTACGTACTTCGTCTGGCTCCAGTGGCGCTTTGGCGATTTCAGCGTCTTCTTCGATGTCGAACGCGCGTGGCACCGGCAATCGCTCGACCCAGTATTCTTTCTTGGGATACAGCGGCTGCTTGGCAGCACCGACGCACTCTACTTTTACCCGCCTAACTCCGTGCCGCTACGCACGCCCTTCCTGTTGCTCGATACGACCCTGATCTGGGTCTTCCTTGCTGCCGGCGTCTATCTCTGGTGGCGGGTGCGCCCGAGCTATGGTGCACTCGTAGCGGGTTTGGCGCTGCTGCCGGCACTATCCGGCAGCCCGCAAAGCGTCAACCGCTATGTCGCGGTCGCGTTCCCAGCGTTTATCCTTCTGGCGCGGATCAGCTGGGAACCGTTGCGCAACGCACTGGCGGTCGCATCAACCCTTGGGCTCGCCCTTACAACATACTTGTTCGTGCAGGGCTACTGGGCTGGGTAGGCCCTCGATTTCGTTCGCTGCAGGCCGGATCGCCGTGTGGCCACGCATGGAACCGCGTACCCAACTCACGCCGCATCGGGCACACGTGCACGAAGCAACGAGATAACGGTTCCCTCCCGCATGCCGTACCGCCGAAGGGATGTCGCGATACGGATTGATGGGCTTGGGAGCGCCGCAATAGCCGAAGCGCACCGACGTACGTTCGCAGGCTTTTCGCACGGCGGGGTGGTCGCCGACACGATACAGCGCGGCGCGCACAACCCCACCGCGCTTAATCTGGCGCGGCCGCTGCGGTGGTTTCGCCATTGGGGGAGTTCTTCGGAAACACCGGATGGATCCCGGTCCAGCGGCGATGCGAGCGTTGTATCCCGCGCTTGCCAAGCGCAATGATCAGCTGATTATCGGCGATGGCGCGGAAACTCATGTCTGCCAGCAAGTCCACCCCGGCCAGGGCTACTGCGGTAGCCGTCAAGCGGGCCTGCTCGTATGCAGCTGGCGTGTTGGATAATACGGCGAACTGCTCAGTGCCCCAATCGACAGGAACATCACCGATGGGGAACCAGGCGTCGGCGGTCGGCGTCTGCTGGGATACCGCGCCCCAAGCGGTCGGCGGCCCAGCGGGGCTCTTGCGCGGATCGTCGAGTCGCAACCGGATAGACCCCGCGTAGGTCCGTGCCCGCCGGATGATCACCCGGCTCACCAGCATCTCCGGCACGGTCCGGCGGAGCTCGGCATGCACGGTCAACCCGTGGGCTGTCGCAACATCGTCGGCGCGCGCCAGGAGCCACGTGCTAATCTCATGGACCTGCTGCGCAAACGGTGCGCGGATCGACACGCGTAGTGTGGAACCGGCAGCCTCTTCGAGGAGTAGTGCGGCGTCGCTGCCGAGCGACGCGAGGTATTCGTCTACCGCACTAGTCAGTTGCGCAACCGCTGCTGGCTCGTGCGCCGAAAAGCGCAGCGTTCCATCACGACCGGCCAGCGTGTGGCCGCTGCTATCGGTCGTGAAGAATGCACCAAGCCCAACCGGCGCCGGTCGAGCGGCGAGCACCGCGTCGAACTGCTCGAAGAAGCCATGTTCGGCGATCTCCAGCATTGGGTCGCCATCCGCATCCGCGGGGCAACCAACCACGCTAATGCTACCGTTGATTACCCGCGCAGCCGCCGCCAATGCGACCGCCGTCCCCACTGCAACCGCTGCCCGCAACTGTCGCCCGTAGGTATGGCCGAGTCGCGGGTCGGCATCATATGTCGCAATGATCCCGAGGTGCGGGTGTCGCAGCCCCTTACGCATCTGCTCGCTGTCGAGGTGGCGATAGGTGGCGTGGAAAGCCGTCGGCAACCCGGCAGGCTTGTCTTCCACCGTGAAGCCGTGTGTTACAAGCGCATCGGTCAGCCGGTCCACCGTGCGGACCTCTGCGCCAGGTGGCTCCGGGTCGTGGAAGATCTCACCGGCCAGCGCGACGATTTCTGGCCACGCTGCTTCGATAGCGGACCGCGCATCGTCCTGAGCGCGGCTCAGGTATGGGGTGATCTTTGCGCTCTCCCTGGGTGCGCTCATACCTGGTGCAACATCCTTTCCGCTCCGCTAGCCTGCGACGACGCGCAACCGCGCGTTGCCGGCCACATCGGGGCCGTACACAGCGTCGTTGTCGCCAACGAACGTCAGTTCAAACAGGCTGTCGCCACGCTGCGCCAGTTGCGCCGCCGCCGCACTCCCTGCCTCCGGCTGGAGCAACACGACCTGATGCGGGCCGATCTGAAAGCGCGTTCCAGATGCGCTTGGTTCTCCCTGTGTGCCCAGCATTGCAGCATAACGCCGACCAGCCTCGGCACTGTCACCTACGACAATCGTCAGCGTCTGGATGCCTCGCACGCCATTCGCGTGGATGACTGCCTCACCACCCGGCACGCGCACTGAGCGCTCGGTCACATCCTCGATCATGAACGGCAGGCTCCCTGGCTGCTTCTCGGCTGGCGCTGCCCCCTTCCACGCCACCTGCACGCCATCCGGTCGGCTGCGCGCGCCGGGATACGGGCCATCCACTGCGATCCCGCGTGACGCGATCGCCGCCACGCCTTCCTCAAGCGGTGCAACGGCGAGCGCAAAGTCGATCAACCCACCGCCGTGCTCCAGATGCTTTTGCCAGCGGTGGACATCCGGTGCAGCAGGATCGGTCGTCTCCCAGAAGGCGATCAGCTCCAGATACGAGCCATCCGCGAAGGACACGAGCGCATTATGGGTAAAGCGCGGGTGCTTCCCGCCGGGTATAACGGTGAAGCCCAAATCGCGATACTGCTGGATCCCGCGGTCGAGGTCCTCGACGAGAATGACGACATGGTCAATGCTTGAGATCATGAGCGCATCCCTTCCTGTGGGGTGACGAGATCACCGCCCAGACGATTGTAGTCAACGACCGACGAATCTGTCTGATCCCAGCACGAGTATCGCAGCGACCGATCCGCGGAAGCATCGGGCAGGCGGAAACCTGAGGATGGCGATGTTCTGTTTGTTTTCTCATACAAAGCGCCGGATTGGATTGAGCATTGCCGCCGCAAGCATTCTCGCCCTGTCTTGCGCTGGCCCGGAGAGCGGCGACGACCGTGACCCAACCCCAACCCCCACGCACACGGCAACTGCGACCGCCACCTCCACCGCCACAGCGACCGCAACCGCCACGTTGACGCCGACCCCTGAACCCACCGCGACCAATACGCCACGCCCGTCGCCAACACTGACGCCGACACCGACACGCACCGTCACACCCACTCCGGGGGGCACGCCAACAACGACGGCCAATGCCAACCTGACGCTGCTTCCAACGATTGACGAGCTTCCTGGAGATGGCTGGAGCATCGCCGAAGA
>QEUZ01000401.1 GCA_003577355.1 Chloroflexota bacterium
CACTGACCCATTTGACCCAGGCGTATCCCCGCTCACCGGGAACGACGAGGCGGGCTGGAAAGCCGTGACCGCGTGAGAGTGGCTCACCCGACACGTGCGTTGCCAGGAGCAACCGCGAGGAGTCGTCAATACTGAAGCGGCGGCTGTAGCCCGTTTGTGAGCGCACGACGATGCTTTGGGCGCCGTCCATTGGCTCTACCAGTGCAAGGAGCGTGCTCAGCGTCGGGCCGCTCCAGAATTGCCGCGTATACCACCCGCCGGTGCAATCGAGGATTGCGTCGTGCTGAGCAACGGGCAGCGCCACGAACTCGGCGTGGGAAAGCCTGGTTGCGCGGCGCACCTGGCCAGAGATGTGCAGGGACCACAGCGCTGGGTCGACCTGCGGCTTCGGGTCGCTCAGCCAGTTGGTCGCCGGGAAGCGATTGCCCGTGAAGCTCCCGCGCTCGCGAGAGCCGGTAAAGCGCCGCTCGGCCCCCGCCAGCGCTTCGCTGGTCCGCCACAATGCGAACCCGGCGATAGAGAGGGCGCCGTATCGCAGCAGCGCCCTCCGCCCGGCGAAGTCGGCAATGCGCCCACGCACACGCGGCCAGCGCGCGAGCGTGTGCCAGGTCAGGAGTGGGAGCATTGTGCAGGCGAGCAGCACGTGCACACCCAGGCCGGTCAGTGCCCCGAGCAGTGGCAGACGCACACCTGGCACACCCACTGTGGACCACAACAGCCCGAATACCAGGCTGCTGAGGAACAGCACGCCCAGTAGCGCAGAGAGCGCGCCAGAGACGGTCGCGCCGCGTCGTCGATAGGCACGGACGACAATTGGCACTTTCCAGCACAGTAGTCCAAGCAACCCGAACCCGGCGATGCGGTGCAGCCAAAACACCCCGCGTCCATCGGGAGTACCGACGAAGTAGCTCGCACACCCAGTGATGAACGCGAGGAGCAGCAGCGTGAGCATGCTGATATTGACAGCCCGTGACGTCAAGGCGCTGCGCCTCCGCATCGCAGTAGAACTGCGCAACCTATGAGAGAGTGTACTTGCTCAGTCGTGCGGAACCGCAGACGCCGGCACGGGGTCTGCGCTGGGCGGTGCGACGTTCCCGAGCTCGTTCCATGTCCATGGCGCGAACAGGCTCAGCGCTGGCAGCACGTTTGCAACCGCCAGCACCACGAGCGTTGCATACAGCCCAATCCCATCGATGAGCGCGCCGTAGGCGAGCAGCCCGAGAGGCATCGCTCCAAACGCAAAAGTGGTGAACGCTCCGAGGACCCGGCCGCGCATCGCCGCCGGGATGCGCTCCTGCATGAGTGTCTGGAAGATTGCGTTCGTTGGCTCAAACATCAGGCCATTGACGACCATCATGACGACGATCGTCCACAGTCTTGGTTCCAGCAGGAAGATCCAGAACGACACCGCCCGCACCACCCAACCGGATACTAGTGTGAAGCGCCTCGGAAGGCGATAGCTGAAGGTTGCGAACACGATGTTTCCGGCGATGGAGCCGATACCGAGGGCGCTGTAGATGATACCGAGATCAAGCGCGCTGCCGAGAAGCTGGTCGGCGTAGACCGGCAGGATCACCCCATAGAGCGGTTCGGCGAGCATTGCACCGAGTGCGAACGTGACCATTGCTGCGAGGATGAGCTGATCGGCGCGAATGAAGCGCAAGCCTTCGGACAGGTCGCTGAAGATTGCCAGCTGACCTTTCGCGCGTGGTTCTGAGGTGTGCCGGATGTTGGGAATGGCGAGCGCGACAATGGCCGCGGACACGCCAAACGTTGCCGCATCGATCCAAAGGACGTTACTGGTACCCAGCAGCGCAATCAGCACACCTGCTGCAGGTGGCCCAAGTACCTGGGCGATGCGCAGGCAGGTTTGCGATGCGGCGTTCGCGCGTTCCAGGCGCACCCCCGCCAGGCGTGCCAGGTCCGGCAGCAGGCTTGCTCGCGCTGTGTATCCGGGGATGTCGAAGACCGCTCCAAGACAAACGATAGCGAGCAGGGGCCAGAACTGCAGGCCAACGGTGTGGTACAGCAATGGGATCGACGCTGTTGTGACGCCGCTCAAGATGTCGGCGAGGATGCTCGTGCGCTTGAACCCGTAGCGGTCGACCACGAGCCCGCCGAGCATGCCGACGATGATCGCCGGTAGCGCAGTCGCCACCGCCACCATGCCGGTTTTGGATGCACTCCCAGTTGTTTGCAATACGAACCAGGGAATCGCCACATAGGTGAGGTTGCCCCCAAAGTGCGACACGAGGTTCGCGGCATACAGTGCCAGCAGTGGCCAGCGCTTCGTCGTGCCACGCTCTGCTACTTGGGGGGGCGGCACGTCGAGCATTTGACACGATTCCCTGTAAACGCTTGACAACAGCAACTAGAATAACCACACTGTAGCCTGATGTCAACTGAATCATAGCGATCAGGTATAAATAATGCAGCGGGCGCCAATCGTACAATGCGCAGACCACGCTCCGAGGCAATCACAAACGTTGTGGATGTTTGCCCGAGCGTCAGGTGTGCGCCGGCTGAGGGTTTTCAGGTGGGGGGCCGAGATCGCGAAACGCCGGGATGACGAACATCGAAGCTACCACCGGCGTCGCCAGAGCGGCCAGCAGCAGCAGGGCGCCGCTGAGGCCCAGGTTGTCGATCAGGAAGCCTGCGAGCAGGCGACCCACTGGAACGCTGCCCCAGCCGATGGCGCCGGTGATCCCCATCGCACGCGCGCGCATGCCGTCTGGTATCCGTTCAAAGTAGATCGTGTACTCCAGGATGTTCGAGACTCCCAGCGCTACCCCCATGATCGCGAGGAGGGTAAGGGCGAGTGGCAAGCCTGGAGTGGCCGCCAGCGCGACCAGGATCACCGGTGCGATTGCCGACGACAGAAAGAACGCAGTACGTCGCGACAGGCGTGGGCCGAGCCAGCCGTACACCGCGGTCCCAGCCAGCACGCCAGCGCCAATTGCTGCAGCCATCAACCCGAGACTGACCGCGCTGTCGAACACTTCCTTGGCATACACTGGCACGATCAGTGCGTCGAACGGCCCGATCACGATGTTCATCGCGGCGAAGAACAGCACGAGCGGGAACAGCACGCGGTCGAAGCGCACAAAGCGCAGACCCTCCAGCAGCTCAGCGACATAGCCAGCGCTCTCGCGCTGCGGTGGACGCACCGACGCGGGCATCAGCGTCAGGACAAGCGCCAGCGAGATTCCGAAGGTGACGGCATCGATCCAGAGGACGTTGCTCGCGCCAAGCAGTGCGATCAAGACTCCAGCAGCTGCCGGACCAAGCAGCGAGGATACGGTCAACGCCCCCTGGGCCAGTGCGTTCGCACGTTCGAGCGAAACACCGCCCAGCGCGGCCAGGTCTGGCAGGGCGCTGAAGCGGGCGACTTGCCCCGGTGTATCCAGCAGCGCGCCAAGAAAGACCAGCACGAGGAGCTGCCAAAAGGCCAGGCCAACGGTGTGGTACAGCAACGGGATCAGCATCACCGAGATACCGCTCACTGCGTCGCCGATGATGCTGATGTGCTTGTTGGCGTACCGGTCGACAATTGCCCCGCCGAAGAACAACGACAGGACCACCGGCACGGCGCCAACGAACAC
>QEUZ01000010.1 GCA_003577355.1 Chloroflexota bacterium
AGGAGCTCCAGGGTGTCGCCATCCCAGTAGTGCACCGACGGGCTCGGCTCGAACACCCACGGCTCGTTGCTACGGTGCAGCCAGACCGGCACATCGAAGGCCTGCGCCCAGGCGGACATGGTGGTGTAAAAGTGTGGGTGCGAGATGGCAATCCCGGCCAGCCCACCCCGCGCGGTGATCTCGGCCACGGTGGCGTCGTCCAGCAGGGAGATGCAGTCCCACAACACGTTGCCGGCCGGCGTTTCGATAAGGTGCGCGCGCTGCCCAATGGCGAACTTCGGCTCGCTGCTGATTGCGGTGACTCCCAACTCCACTGGGCTGAAGACGTTGTGATGGTCGGCCTGCAGCGCTTCCAGCGTCGTCCACTGCTGGCCGTTGGGGTTAATGTACTGCCGGTCGTCCTCGCAGATCGGACAGCCGGTCGGGTGGGTAGCAGCCGCCGGGTAGCGTGTGCCGCAGGTGATGCAGATCGACTGGAACATGGTTGGCTCCTTCCTACTGCCGCGCACCGCGGGAGTGTCGCACAAGTGTGGGGAATCTCCGTGCAGAGTTTCAGCCGCAACATCGTGGAGCATCCTGGTTGACATCGTTTGAGACAATCGCGCGGTGTGCGAGGGGACATCGCACGACACAGGCTCGGCCAGCCGGGAGTGTTTGAGGCATGCAGCATTCATGAGCTCTACAGGGCAAGCGCAACAGGCCAGCAGTTCGACACCGGCACAGCCGGCAAAGCCAACCATCGTGCAGGCAATCCCGAAGCTCGTGCCGGGGCTGCTCTGGTCGCTGGCGGTTGCGCTGGCTGCAATGGTCATCGCCCACGATGGCGGCTGGCTGAACCGTAACCTGCACATCGAGCCGGTGCTGGTGGCGCTAGTGCTGGGCATCGTCATCCGCACGGCCCACACCCCGCACCAACGCGCTAACCCCGGCCTGGCCTTTGCCGGCAAGCGACTGCTGGAAGTGGCGATTGTCCTGGTGGGGCTCACCCTGCAGGTGCGCCTGCTGCTCGACCTGGGGCCGACCTTGCTGGTCGGCATCCCGCTAGCAGTGGCGCTGGCGATCGCCGCCGGCATGTACCTGGGCAAGCGCCTGGGCATCAACGCGACGACGGCGGTGCTGATCGCCGTCGGGTCGGCCATCTGCGGCAACTCGGCGATCATGGCGGTGGCCCCGTCGGTGCGGGCAAAGGCGCAGGAGGTCGTCACGGCCATCACCGTTACGGCTATCCTGAGCATTGGCGTGGTGCTGGTGCTGCCCTCGTTCGGCAGGGCTGTTGGCCTGAGCGACAACGACTACGGCATCGTGGCCGGCATGACCGTCTACGCCGTGCCGCAGGTGCTGGCGGCGACCCTGCCGTTCAGCGCCCAGAGCGCCCAGGCCGGCACGGTGGTGAAGCTGCTGCGGGTGCTGCTGCTGGGGCCGACGGTGGCCTTTTTCGCGGTCTACACCAACCGGCGCGAGGCGGGTGAACGGCAGGAGCTGCAGTTCTCGCTGGCCAAGTACGTGCCCTGGTTCATCATCGGTTTCGCGCTGACGATCGCCTTCCGCGCCATCGCCGGGGTCTCCGACAGCGTCAATGACGCCGCCCGCGAATCGAGCCGCTTCCTGACGATTATGGCGATGGCCGCCCTCGGCCTGGCGGTCGACATGCGCGCCCTGCGCCAAGTGAGCCTGCGCCTGGCCATGCTGGTTGCCGCCCTGGTGCTGCTGCTCTTCTTCGCCGGCCTGGCCATTGCGCTGGCCCCAAGCTTCGGGGGCTAGGCCGGGGCCGAGCAGGCGCGCGGTGTGGCTCAGGACTCCGGCGCGCGCAGGTTCTTGACTTGGTCCGGGCGCAGCCGGTTGACGCCGCCGATCTGCTGGGCGCCTTTCGTGCGGGCCAGCACCTCTTCATTGGGGGCGTACCACTTGATGAAGTGGTACTGCGTCGCCTGATCGGCGCGCCCCGCGCCAGTCACCCCTTCGGTCACGTGGACGAGGGCGTAGCGGTCGCGCCCCCAGGCATCCATCATCACAATGCGCTCGCCGGTTTCCAGCATCGGGGCCGGCAGGTGGTTGACGATCAGCCGTGGGCTGAGCCGGGCCGGGTTGGGTTCCAATTGCCGGGCAATCGGCTCCATGTCGGGGGTGATCCAGGCGATGAAGAAGTAGTTCGCGCTGGTCGTGTTGTACCGGACTTTCGCAAGCCGGTCGCGTCCATAGGCGTCGATAACGACGATGCTCTCGACCTTCCCGGCGTTCTGTGAGAGCTGCGTCATGAAGTTATGGGCTCTGCCGTCCAGATCGGCCGTGTAGACCTCCAGCGATGCGTTGCTGAAGGTGGAATAGATGCCGAGCAACTCGCCAAAGTCGGTCGTGACGAAGACATGCTGCATCAGCGCCTTGGAGTTCTGGTCAGCCGCATAGGCACAAGCATCCAGGAATGCCATGGCCTGGTCGAACGGGCCACCGTTCAGCGAAACCTTCGATGCCGCGCCTTTCGCCTTATCCCCCAAACCTTCGACCTGCTTGGCGATTTTTTCCGCCGTGACCTTCTCAATCAGACCATCGAGGTCGTGGCCCGCCTGGGCGGTCGCCCACATTGCGTGCGTCGCGTCGATACCGTTCG
The DNA here is from genome assembly GCA_003577355.1 of Chloroflexota bacterium. Classification (GTDB taxonomy): domain Bacteria; phylum Chloroflexota; class Chloroflexia; order Thermomicrobiales; family CFX8; genus CFX8. The sequence goes on from QEUZ01000010.1 coordinate 2,606, forward strand.
CCTTGAGCAGGGCCGGCATATTGGCCTCGAGCCGCTTCATCAACGTGTTGCGAACGGTGGGGACCGCGCCCATGGCGGCAGTGCCAACGGCAGGCGCAACCATCCCGAGGGGCAGGAGGACAGCACCCAGCACGAGCTCGCGCGTCGCTTTCTGGCGCTCTTCTTCTTCCTTCTTTTCTGCTTGTATGCGCCCTTTGACGGTCGTGACGGCATTTACGTAGCTGGTGTAGGCGTGGTTGACCATGTCGCTGGTCAGGCTCTGCATCGAGCTTGTCACCAGTTGGGTCACGTCGATGGTCTTCCCATCCGGCGGTGCTGGGAACGGGTTCGCCGGGGCTGGGCCGGGGTATGGCTTGTTGTCTTTCGGTTCGCGCTGCACGAGCGCGCTACCGCTCCAACGCTGCACGCCGGGCGCACTGGCCAGCGGTGTTGCCATCCCCTGCTGGACGACATGCGTCAGCTCATGGGTGAGGAGCCGGCGCCCACTCGGCGTTTCCGGGCGATATTCACCCGCACCAAAGACGATGCGGTTCCCGACAGTGTAGGCACGTGCATCAATCGCCGCGGCCGACGCTGCAGCGCGCGCATCGGCGTAGACACGGACCTGACGAAAGTCATGCCCAATATGCTGTTCCATGCCGCTTCGCGTCGCGTCATCCAGCGGCTGCCCGCCACCGGAGATACCGGATTCAACTGTGGCGGTGACATCCGCCGCATGGTTGACCGTTGCGCTGTCGGAGCCGACGTTGGCGTCGGCGCTGCCGGGTGCTGCCGATGTCTGCCGCGCCACACTGGAGATACGGAAGCTCCGGGTCGGATGCATGCGGCCCGCACCGGCGTCATCCGGCCGCGTTGCATCCTGTTCCGACGAGAACGGGAGCGCCTCGGCCAGTGCATCAGCTTCCTGCTCGAATTGATCGTGCGGTTGGTTCACGGTGAGCTTTGCCTGCCGGGGAAAGACGTGGAGACGCTCGAACGCATACTGCTGGTCCGGGCTGTCGGCCCGTGCTGCCTGGGGTTGATCGGGCTGCTGTCCCAGCACAGGTGGGGAAGCTGCCGTTTCTGGCGGCAGGCGCTGCTGGTCGGTCGCATGGCCGACTTCCAGCGCGCCGTGCCCAGTGGGCAGACGGTTCCCCCGCCGCAGGCGCTGCGCATTCATGGTGCACCTGTGGATCGGTTACTGGGACGACGACCCACGCTCGTCCTGCCTGTCACTGCATGTCCCCGCGTGGAGCAACTCCGCAACCCGTTCATCGCATTGCATGACGCGGAAGTTTCCACACGTTGCGACGGTTTGGACAATAGCACGGATCGGGACACGATGAAAACCCCGTGTCGCATGCGAGGCAGTACGGCTCTCGGTAGAGAAGATGAGCGCTGCGCGACCAACGATCAACGTCCACGAAGACGTGGATCGCTGATGTCGCGGAGGCCATCTCCAAACAGGTTGAAGCCCAGGACAACGATGACGATCGCTACTCCAGGGACGGTGGAGAGCCACCAAGCGGTGTAGATAAATGCCCGACCCTGCGAGAGCATTGAGCCCCAACTCGGCTCTGGAGGCTGAATGCCGACTCCGAGGAAACTCAGACCAGCTTCGACAATGATCGCGCCGGCGATGGTGAGCGAGGACAACACCAGCAGGATCGGCACGACATTGGGCAAGATGTGGCGGATGATGATCCGGCTATCGCGACAGCCCAGCGCGCGTGCCGCCTCGATGAACGGAGCCTGGCGCATACCGAGGGCATCTCCGCGGATAATGCGCGCATAGCTCGCCCAGAAGACGAGTCCGAGAGAGGCCACGATAGTTGTCAAACCGGGTCGGAAGACGGCGCCGAGCGCAAGACCGAGGAGGAGTGCCGGCATTGCCAGCACACCATCGATGATCCGGCTGAGGATGGTATCGACCCGGCCGCCGTAATACCCAGCGGTGAGTCCCACTGTCAGGCCAACCGTCCCGGCGATCAACGCCGTCAAGCCGCCAGCCAAGAGCGACACGCGAGAACCATACAGCATCCGGCTTAGCACGTCGCGACCGAGGTCGTCGGTACCCAGAAGATGCCCATCGCTCAGAGGTGGCTGGAAGGGAGCCAGGAGGTTCTGCTGCTCGTAGCTGTACGGAGCGATCCACGGTGCGAAAATGGCGAGCAGCACTGCCAGGATGATGATGCCGCCACCGACGAGCGCCAAGGGGTGCCGTCGCAAGGCATGGAACCAGGCCCAGCGCCGGTCTTTGGCCTCAAACGTATCGGATTTGGGGGTTCGCAACGCGATAGAGGACATCTGCTATCAGGTTTCCAAGCACAATCGTCACGCCCAGCACCAGCAGTGTGCCCTGGACCACTGGGTAGTCGCGACGGCTGATCGATTCCACCAGGAGCCTACCGACGCCGGGCCATCCAAACACATTCTCGACAACGACGGTGCTGACCAACAGAAAGCCGAGCTGCAGCCCCAGAACGGAAATGGTCGGCAACATGGCATTGCGTAAGGCGTGCACGAAGATGACACGAAAGTTGTTGAGTCCCTTTGCCCGTGCTGTACGCACGTAGTCGCCGCCCAAACTCTCGATCATGCTTGAACGGATCAACCGGGCGACGACTGCTGCTTCACCAATCGCCAGGGTGAAGACCGGCAAGATCAGCACCTTCAATCCCTCGTGACCACTAGCAGGCAGCCAACGCAACTTGACGGCAAAGACCATGATAAGGATGAGCCCCAGCCAAAAGCTGGGAATACTGATCCCGAGTGTAGCGCCTGCCATGACGCCAAAGTCGATGGCAGATCCACGCTTCACCGCCGCCAGCACACCGATCGGGATAGCAATCAGGTAGCAGACAATGAGTGCCAACACACTGAGGAGCAGGGTCTTGGGGAGCCGCTGAAAGATTAGATCCCTCGTTGGGACACGGTAGATCAGCGACTGACCCATCTGACCCTTGGCAACGCTGGAGAGGAAGATCCAGTACTGCACTGGCAGGGGCTTATCAAGGCCCAGGTCCTTGCGGGTACGTTCATACGCCTCCGGCGGGGCGTTCCGCCCGAGCATGAAGGCGACAGGGTCTCCCGGCGCGATATGCATCAGCGCGAACGCCGCCAAACTGATGACAAACAGCACCGGGAGCGATGCGATTGCCCGAGTAACGATATAGCGCAGCACGCTTGTGACCGCTCGCTACTCTGCCGCAAGGCCCCAATCGGTGGCGAAACTTTGCTCACCGGCTGGGGTGAAACGGTAGTTCACCACACGTTTGTTCACCGCAACCAGGTCGTTCGTAAACAGAATAGGTGACCAGATCGCCTGTTCGGTCAAGTACTTGTCCAGTTCCTGGTATTTCGCGTCGCGTTCCTCAATGGTGGCTGCCTGGCCTGTCTGGTCGAGCAGATCGAATACCACTGGGTCTTGAAGATGGTCGACATTCGAGGCACTCTCGCGACCGAACCAGAAATCAAGGATCGTCGGGCTGCCCCATCCGTAGCCGCCCAGCCAGATATCGTAGTCACCTTCGAGCAGTGTCGGCTGCAGCGCGGCCCAAGTGTCGGTCTGGGTGATCGTCGTTTCGATCCCGACATCCTTCAGGTTCTGCTGGACGATCTGGGCAGTGGCAGTTGCCTCTTGGCTGGTAATGATTAAGAAGCTCCAGGAGAGTTTTTCGCCTCCCTTCTCACGCACCCCGCCCGCGCCCATTGTCCATCCAGCCTCGTCGAGCAACTGTCTGGCGGTGTCCGGGTTGTAGTGGTAGCCAATTGACTCAGCGTTCGGATAGGCCGATGTGAAGTGGGGTGGGAGATTTCCGTATGCCACCTGCCCGTTGATCGAGAACACGACGCGCTGGATGCTTTCCTTGTCGATTGCGTAATTTATCGCTTGGCGCACTTTGAGATCCTGGAACGTCGCCCGGCTCTTGTTTGGGCCAACGTAGAGCAAAGAGCCGCCTTCTTTCGGCGGGGTATGGAACTCAAAGTCTCCAGTCGCCTTCAGCCGTTCGTAGTCCTGGACAGGGGTCGCGAAGAGGATATCGAACTGACCTGTCTCCAGCGCGGCAACGCGCGCTGCTGCTTCCGGGATGTAGCGATAGACGAGTTTTTCGAGTGTGGCCGGGCCCTGGTTCTCGGCACGGGCGGCCGGTCCCCATGCGTAGGCATCGTTGCGCACGAATGTCATCGTGTCGTTCGGGACCCAGCTTTCCAGATTGAACGGCCCAGTGCCGACAGCAGTGGTGACGCCGAAGTCGTCTCCTGCCGCCTCGTATGCTGTAGGACTCAACATACCGGTGTACATGTAGTTGGCTTCGCCGAGGTATTCCAGAATGCCGGAGAAGGGTCCATTCAGGCGGAACGAAGCTGTGAACTCGTCATCTTCAGTAACTTCATCGACTGGGGCAAGGGTTGAGCGGAAGGCATAGATGCCTTCCGGGTCCATCGCCTTATCGAAGAACCACTTGACGGCAGCCGCGTTGAACGGGGTGTCATCCTGAAACTTGACATCGTCGCGGAGCGTAAAGGTGTAGGCGGAACCGTCGGCAGCCACTTCCCAGCCGGTCGCAAGCCATGGCTGGTACTCACCAGCATCATTGCGGATCACCAGAGATTCATAAATGGCAACTGAGCCACGCGCAGACGATATTGTGCGCAGCGGGTCAAAAACCGGGGTGTCGTACTCGACGCCGAATGTCAGCGTGCCTCCTGGACGAGCGGCGCCCGATCCAGCAGTTGGTGTAGCTGCAGGTGCGCTCGTCGCGGTCGCGACGCCTGGCGGGGTTGTCGGTTGCACGTCGTCATCGTCGTCACCTCCACAGGCGGCCAGAAGCGGCATCACCGCCAGCGCCCCTGCTGCAGCGCCGGCAGTGCGTAACAGCGTGCGCCGGTTCAACTGCATCTGCAGGTGCTTGGCCATGTCCAGCGCTCGCAACTGCTCACGGGTCTTGGCATCCATCGCGAACACCCTCCTTCTTGCCCAGTGCTCAAGACGCCTGGGCAAACCTCAGCGCGGACGTTCCTAACCACTCCAACGTGCGCATTGGCACACGCTTTAATTCGTCGCCATACTAACCATTGTCGCATACCAGCGCATCAGATCATTGATCGGGAACATGGATATGAAACCCGGCCGGCACGTCGCCCGAATAGGGTCGACCAACACAGACTCGGTGCCATCATGCGTGCGGTTGCGATACCAGAAGCACTTGCCGCGCCAATGCTGATCAATCCAGTTAGGGGTGCTGAGCGAAAACGTCAACGTCTCGACATTCCATGGCATGATGGATTCGGCACGGATGCAGTCTCCGCGAGTGACGGCAGTGGTCGTGCTCATACCGCACAGCCCTATTCGCTGGCCGGTTGGAGCGCCCGCAGGTCCCGCTCGTATCGCGCCCCTGCTTCAGCTGCCATACGGGTGAGATGGTCGATCTGGTTACGCAACTCACGAGCGAACGCATCCACTTGCTGTGGGTCGGCAACAAGCCGCAATGCCTCGCGCAGGTCGAGGTATGGCGCGTGGAAGCGGGCGTAGAAGGCCGTGCGCCCGCGCCGGGCTATTTCATCATCGATGACTGCCGAACTGTAGCTCGCGGTGAAGCGCCCATCGGGTGTGTTCAACAGGCGCGCCCGCGCTCGGTTGAGATCCCCGTCCACGGTGGCCAGATAGTACGCCTCACGTAAGCCGGTGAGCGACTGCGTGAAGTAGTCGCACATCAGGCGCAGGCCGCCGGCGATGCTCGCGAAACTGTAGGCGTTGGTAAAGATTACCCGGATAAGAGCAAGCTGCTCCCGCAGCGCCGGCTCGCCAGCGGGGAGCCGCTCGATCCTGGCAAGGTGCTCTCCCAAGACCGCGCTGATCGCTTCCGCATTCGGAAGCACCTCCAGATTTCGGCGTGCCAACGCAACCAGGTCACCGAGCGCATAGGGTGGCATCTCTGCCTCATCCAACCGCAGGGCAAGGAGAGTGAAGAGGCGCGCATTGGCCTCCAACGCCTCCGGAAAAACGGTGTCCAGGTTATCGAGCGGTGTGTGGTAGAGCTCCCAGTACTTCTCACCGGTGCCCGGCTCCATGTCCGGCATCAGAAAGAGACTGGGTACACCGAGCGTGTGGAAACAGAGATGGTCGCTGCCGGTCCAGAAGCCGCCGGTATCCAGCACCCGCCGGTTCGTACTGAGGTCAGCAACGGCTTGCCAAAGAAAGCGCTCGAACTCCGGAGTGCCATGTATCGCGGGATCGGTGTTGAAGCCCAGGATCTCGCCATTGATCACCGCGACCGGCAGCTCCCGGCTCTGACCTTCCAGCACAACGCGGTACTCTTCGGTAAAGGCGAGCGAACCACGGTCATGGTAGATCGATTCACTCCCTCGCAGCGTGCCGCCTTCTTCGCCGCCGAATACAACGAACATGAATGTGCGCTTTGGGCGCTGTTGCTGCAACACCGCCGCCAGCTCCAGCAGCACCGCTGTGCTGGAGTTATTGTCGTTTGCGCCCTGGAAGTACGTGTCAAGATGTGATGTGACGTAAATGATCTGGTTCGGCCATACCGACCCACGAATGGCGCCGACGACGTTGTAGGAAAGGCCATCCGCTTCCGTAATGCCAGATGCGTAGCGCACTGTCACCTCCGTATGCTGGACGAGCAGTGAACGCAAGTAGGCCGCGCTATCATTGCTAATTGTGAGTGTCGGGATGTCTACGTCTCCAACATGAATCGACGGGTGCGGTCGATCGCGGAAGTGGTAGAGCAGGCAGGCGACGCCGCGCGCGTGCGCTTCCGTGGCAATTGGCCCCAATCGCGCCAGGTCAGCAAGGTCGGTGAGCGTTGCGAGGGCAACACACCCCTGCACATCACCGTCAATGCCCAGGTACCCCGCTGCAGTCCCGTCACCCACATCGATCAACCGGCCGACCCCGCTGCCGGCTCCGGAGATGGCGTTGACCATTGCTGGGCGGATGACGCACTGCTCCGGCGATACGACCTCAAGTTGCCCCTCGCCACGCTCGTAAACATTGACCGGATAGCCTTCGAGCGTGCAGTGATCCATGAATGGGGCGAGTAGATCACGAACCTTCTCCGCCCCTTCGCGTTCCGCCGCGCTTCCAGCAATGCGCTCCTGAGGCTCGACGAGTGCAACAACATGTTCCTTGGCACGTCGGCCCGAGATGATGCCCAAAAGCCCCGCTTCAGTAGAGGTCAGCACCTGGATCCCTCCCTCTTATTCACAGATTCACAGAAGCGCACGTTCACCGAAGGCAACCACGACTTGGAGAGAAGGCGAGGTCAAGTGCCGGGCTGCGTGGCAGCGCACCACGATCGGCGGCGGCAGACGGTGGTGCGCAGAGGTTCGCGGCACATGTTCGTATTGTATATTGTATTTGGAGTGTGTCAAGCATTGGGAAACGGCCGACACCTCGTAATTCGGGCTCGCACAGAACAGTGCAAAGCTACATCTGAATCAGTCTGAGCTGGTCCACAACCGATCTGACCGATTGCCCACTCTCCCTTCCTAGTCGCCTGTTCCCGCTCTCCGTGCCCTACTCGCGCACGCACGCCCGGCCGCTGATGTGCAGGTAGCGGGGGTGGCCGTTGGCGTCTGGTTGGAGGAAGGCGGCCCGGCCGGGGACATCGGAGCCGGGCATCTCGGTGCGGAAGTGCGTGGCATCCAGCGGGCGCAGGGTAACGCTGGGCCAATAGCCGCTGGCGTCGTGCAGGGTGAGCAGGCCATCGCCGGCGGTGACGTGGTGGGCGAAGGTGTGGTGGCGGTAGACCCCTGCGTAGGGGCGGAGGTCCAGCGCCAGGGCTGGCGCTTCCGGCATGGTGGGGATGCGCAGGCCGTAGAGCTCGTTGACGATGGCGTCGATCATCTGGTGGCCGACCAGTGCGCCGCCGCTGGCGTTGGTGAGCGAGGCGATGGCCAGGTTGCGTTGCGGCAGCACCCGCAGCACCGCCGATGACCCGCCGTTGTGGCCGACAACCGGCTCGTCCGCTCCGTAGCGGAAGCGCGCCCAGCCGAGACCCCAGCCGTCGGAATCTGCGGAGCTGCTGAGGGTGTCGCGCACCTCTTGGGCCTGCATCGCGGCGACGCTCTTGGCGGAGAGGACGCGGGCGCCGTCTGGCGCAAGGCCACCGGAGAGGTGCAGGCGTGCGAAGCGCAGCAAGTCGCCGGTGGTCGCCCAGGGGGTGAAACCGGCAGGGCCGCCGGAACGCACTTCCGGCCACATCTCGCCGGGGCGCTGGGCGCGGGTCTCTGGGTGCGGCGCGTGGGCGACGCCGACGCGGTGGACGAGGGCTTCTTCCGGCAACGTGGCGAAGTGGGTGGAGCCGATCGGGTCCAGCAGGCGACTGCGCAGGGCAGCGTCCCAGGTACCACCGGTGAGCTTCTCGACGAGCCGCCCGGCCAGGATGAAGCCGCTGTTGCAGTAGGAGAACATCTCACCGGGGCGGTAGAGCATGTTCACCTCGCCCAGGCTGGCGACGCAGCGCTCGACGGCATCGTCGCCGCGCCCAGTGTTGGGGAAGTAGTCGCCGGTGATGCCGCTGGTGTGGGTCAGCAGGTGACGCACGGTGACCGTGGCGGTCGCCTCCTCGTCGGCCAGGCGCAGTTCCGGCACATAGGTGTGCACCGGCGCGTCCAACTCGACAACGCCGGCATCGACCAGTTGCATGATCAGCGTCGTGGTGTAGACCTTGGTGATCGACCCGATCAGGAACAGGGTGTCGGTCGTCGCTTTGATGCGGGCAGTGGTGTTGGCCATGCCGGAAGCGATGGCGTACTCCTCCCCGTCGTGCCAGACGGCAACCGACCCACCAGGGATGTTGTAGCGCGCCAGCAGTTCCGCCAGCCGCGCCGGCGCCCAGCTCAGGCGTTCCGCGAGGGTTGTCATCTCATGCTCCTTTGTCAGCGTTCACTCACGGGACGGATCGCTACGCCCCCCACACCGCGCGATACACCCGCAGCCAGTTTTCGCCGAGCACCTTGCGCACGTCGGGTTCGCTGAAGCCGCGTTCCAGCAGGCGGGCGGTGAGGTTCGGGAGGCCGCGTGGGTCGTCGATGCCGGCCGGGTAGTGGTAGGGCGGGGGTGGGTAGGTCTCCGGCTGCCAAAGGCGCGAGGCGATCCAACGGGCGTAGTTCGCCTTTGCCTGTTCCAGTTCCATCACGCCGGCCTGGCCGGTGAAGTAGTCGATGCCGATGGCGGTGTGCTCGATGCCGACCAGGTCGGCGATGTAGGCGATGTGGTCGATGAACTCGTCCAGCGTTGGGTGGGGGCGGGCGCTGACGAAGGCGGGGAAGCCGACCGTGCCGACCAGCCCGCCGGTGGCGGCCACGGCGCGGATCTGCTCGTCGGTGATGTTGCGCGGCGAGGGGTGCACCGCCTTGGCGTTGGCGTGGGAGAAGACGACCGGCGCGGTCGAGAGGGCGATGGCCTCCATCGTCGTGCGGTAGCCGGTGTGGGAGCAGTCGACGATGACCCGCTCTTCGTTCAGCCGCTTCACCAGGTCGACCCCGAAGTTGCTCAGGCCGGCGTCGTTGCGCTCCTCGCAGCCGTCGCCGGCGCGGTTGCGCACGTTGTAGGTGAGCTGGATGATCCCGACCCCCAGCGCCTTGTAAACCGAGATCATGTCCAGGTTGTCCTCAATCGGTGCCGTGCCCTGGATGTGGAAGATGATCCCGAAGGCGCCGTCGCGCTTGCAGGCCTCCACGTCGGCGGCGGAACGCACCAGCCGCAGGCGCGGGTCCTGCGCAATGGCACGCAGCCAGCCGCCGATGCGCTTACAGGTGTGGGCGGCGTCTTCCGAGCTGGCCAGGGTGGGGGCGGCGGCGGTCGCGCCCCCCTCGATCCACCAGTCGACGTAGGTGGGGTCGAGCAGCGGGCAAGTAGCATCAATAATGATGGCATCGCGATGGACACGTTCGGCGTGCGTGGCGTTCACGGCTGTTCCCTTCGGGGTGATTCGTGATTGGTGAGTAGTGATTCGAGGTTACGGCGGGTTTGGAACCTACCTTCAGCATCCACTCATCACTATGCACCATCGCGTCCCCCCGATAATAGCGCGACAAACCGGGAAGTGGCGCTGCGACGAATGATGAAGGATCGAGACTGATGCAGCCGGTCGATTGGCGCGCGTTGGGGGTGCCGGAGGCGGTGCTGGGCAAGGTGCAGGCCCTCGGCCCAGCCGGAGAACAGTGGCTGCGCGACCTGCCGGAACGGCTGCAGGCCCTGGCGCGCGCGTGGGACCTGACCCTGGGGCCGGTGCTGCCGGGTGGCTCGGCCGCCTACGTCGTTGCCGCGACGACGGCAGATGGCGCCGATGTCGTGCTGAAAGTGCACCTGCCGGGCTACGACGACCTCGGCACCGAGATCCGGGTGCTGCAGATCGCCGGCGGGCGCGGGTATGTACGCCTGCTGCGCTGGGACCTGACCCAGGGTGCAATGCTCCAGGAGCGGCTGGGGCCGCGGCTGAGCACTCTCGGGTTCTCGACGGCCCGGCAAATGGAGATCATCTGCGCGACCCTCGAACAGGCCTGGGTGCGCGCACCCGGCATGGAAACCTTCCCCAGTGGAGCGGATAAGGCGCGCTGGTTGCACGCCTTCATTGGCGAACTGTGGCAGGCCCTCGACCGGCCATGCTCCGAACGGGTGATCGAACACGCGCTGGAGCTGTGTGACCGGCGCGCGGCAGGCTTTGACCCAGCACGGGCGGTGCTGGTGCACGGGGACGCGCACAGTGCGAACACCCTCGCGCCGTATCGCGTCCCAGCGCCGGCGCGGAGCGGCTACAAGCTGATCGACCCGGATGGGCTGTTCGCTGAACGCGCCTACGACCTGGCGATCCTGATGCGCGACTGGAACCAGGAGCTCCTCGCCGGCGACCCGCTGCGCCTCGGACGGGAGCGGGCGGCGTTGCTTAGCCGGTTGACAGGTGAAGACGAGGAGCTGATCTGGCAGTGGGGGTGCATCGAACGGGTCTCAACTGGCCTGCTCTTGCTGCACACCGGCATGGCTCCCGATGGCCGCGACTATCTCCGGGTTGCCGAAGCCTGGCTCGTGGAGTGACCAGTGACGAGTGACCAGTGACCAGTGGTGTGATCGTCCTTGGCTGAGGCGCACTTCTCGGATGCAACGTGCGACCTTGACCCGACAGTGGGCGGTGGTTGGAACCCTCGGTGGCGCCCGTTAGGTTGTGGGGCGCGCATCCGTTCGCGGGGATGGTTTCTTTATTTTTGGAGAAGGAAAAGAGTCGTCCGGAGTAGTCGTGTGGAATGTGTGGATAACTCCGGTTTTGGCTGACCTGCTGGGCAAACCGCGCAGGGCAACTCGCGGGAGAAGTTGTCCACATCTCCACAGACGCAGGGGTTGACTGGCGAGTCACCGGCTGGCTATCCCCAGACGCCGGTGATTCATCCACAGGCAGCGGGATGGGTTTTCCCAGTCCTGGATAGTGTACGTACACATTAGCGTCCCCATTTCCCCACAGTTGTCCACATTCGGGGGGTGAGTTATCCACATCTGCGGATAGGCGTGTGTACGTACATGTGGAGTTGTGCCTGGTGGTCACAGGCCACCGAGGCGTGAAACCGCAACCAGGGGGTTGCATTTCCGGTGTCGTATGCGTAGTATGCAACCAGGAGGTTGCACATGGAAACAGCGGTGAGCGATCGGATCGAGAAACAGGTTGTCTTGCGGGCCGTGCCAGCGCGGGTCTGGCGGGCATTGGCGGACGCTCAGGAGTTCGGCAGCTGGTTCGGGGTGGAGCTCGTTGGGGCGTTTGGTCCGGGTGCGCGCTTGCGTGGCCGGGTGACCCACCCTGGCCACGAGCACATCACGATGGAGCTGGAAGTCGCCCAGTGGGAACCGGAGCGTCTGCTTGCCTGGCGCTGGTATCCCGGCGCGCCCGAGCCTGGGCACGCCTACCAGGAAGAGGCGACCACGCTGGTGGTGTTCGAGCTGGCCAGTGTACCGGAGGGCACACTGCTGAAGATCACAGAATCCGGCTTCGACCAGCTGTCGCCGGAGCGGCGTGTTGCCGCCTACCGGGAGAACGAGGGTGGCTGGGAGTTGCAGATGCAGGCCATCGCCCGCCATGTCGGCCAGGCGAGCTGAACCAGCGGCACGGGAGCCCGACGCGCTTGACGCCGCGCCGGTCTTCGCGGCCCTGGGCGATGCGACGCGCCTGCGCCTGGTCGCGCGGCTGGTGGCCGACGGTCCACTCTCGATTAGCAGCCTGACCGCCGGGACCGACATCTCGCGCCAGGCGGTGACCAAGCACCTGCAGGTGCTGGAGCACGCCGGCCTGGCGCGGGCAACCCGGCGTGGCCGCGAGCGGCTGTGGGCGCTGGAACCAGAACCACTGGACGAGGCGCGCCGCGCACTGGACGACCTCTCGCGCCAGTGGGATGCTGCCCTGGAACGCCTGCGCCGCTTTGTCGAGGAAGACGGCGAGTGACAGGCAACAGGCAACAGGCAACAGGCAACAGGCAACAGGCAACAGGTGGTAGCGGCCTGGTCAGCCGTGCGGCGCTGGCTGCCCGGTTTCACCGATGGCCAGCACTGCCAGAAACTCGCCCGCGGTGACGATGCGCACCTCGCGGTACCGGCCAAGGGCGAGCAACTGCCGATCGCCGGTGACAAGGAACTGCGCCCGGCCGGCGACCGCCGTTGCGAGGATGAGGTCGTCCTCTGGATGAGTGGCTACAACGCTAGCCGGTGGTTCGGGGTCGACAACTTCTGAGAGCATCCGAAGATAGCGGAGCAATCTGACTCGACGGCCGTCCCGAATCGATCGGGTGAAGTATGGCTTCTCCAAGGTTCGGGAGAGTTCGTCCAAAATGACCTCTGAGATAATCAGTGTTATCTGCGGCGATCGACAACGACGCAATATCGCACCTGGGACACTGTTCTGCAACAATGCCCCAGATGCGAGAATATTCGTGTCAAGCACGACGCGAATCATGCAGAGGGCAGCGAGCCGCCGGCAGGTCTCCGGCGATGCTCTGCTCGTACCTCCGCGAGAGCCTTATCGAGTTCGCGTTCAAGTTCTTCTGGAGGAACTCCATCGAATAGCTGCCGCATTTCTTCGATGATGCCACCTTGCGCATCCCAACGCTCAAGGAGCATCTTGTACTGTTCCAGTTCGTGTACGGAAATGATCGCCGCTACCGGCTTGCCATTGTGTTCGATCAGGAAGCGTGTGTCGTGATCGTGGGCACGACGCAGCAGCGCCTCAAATTCCTCACGGGCAGTTCCGGCATCAATGGTTTCGGTTTGAGGAACGGTTGTACTCATCGCTGACCTCCTGACGGTGGGGGACGGGATACAACTCTACCGCACGCGGGTGTGCCGCGCCGGTGGGTGGGTTGTTACACTGCTGGGCTCCGTTTGGCACAGGCCGGGGAGCGGTGTGGCGGCAAGGGGGCGTCAGAACGATGAGCGCGACGGATCCGGCGGATCGGCAACCGATGACCGAAGCGGAGCTGCAGGCGGTGACGCTCGGGGAGCTGCAACCGCTCGGTGGGCCAATCGCGCTGCACGACTATGACCCGCAGTGGCCGCAGCTGTTCCAGCGCGAGGCGCAGCGGATCCGCGCGCTGCTGGGGGAGCGGGCGCTGCTGCTGGAACACGCCGGTTCGACCTCGGTGCCGGGGCTGGCGGCCAAGCCGGTCATCGACATCGTGCTGGCCGTGCCGGATTCGGCGGATGAGGACGCCTATGTCCCGGTGCTCGAGGCGGCTGGTTACCGGCTACGCATCCGCGAGCCGGAGTGGTACGAGCATCGCCTGTTCAAAGGCCCGGATACCGACATCAACCTGCATGTCTTCAGCGTGGGCTGCGAAGAGATCGACAAGATGCTGGCCTTCCGCGACCACCTGCGCACCAACGCCGCCGACCGGGAGCTCTACGAACGGGCCAAGCGCGAACTGGCTGCGCAAAACTGGAAGTACACCCAGAACTACGCCGACGCGAAGACCGCCGTCATCGAGCAGATCGTCGCCCGCGCCCGGGCGTCGGCTACGGCTCGGGGATAGGGCTCACTCCAGCCCCAGCCGCAGGCACAGGGAGCCTTGGGCAATGGCAGACGTTCCGGCCCAGCTGATGGCGTCGTAACGGTCATGCCCACCCACCCCCGTACCCGCTGGACACCCCGCGTCCGTCGGGACGCGCGAAGGAGATGTCGCGGTGAGGGCTTCTCCGGCGACATGGCGCGTAGCCATACCCAGGGCCGAAACGATGCGGGAGAATAGGTCAGCGAGTCCGCTGAGGATGCGGAGGGTGCGCTGGCGCAGTGTTTGGGGGGTTGCGTGATCAAGGTAACCGTGCTCTATAACCTGCCGGAGGGGACCGACGAAGCGGAGTTCGTGCGCTGGCGCACCACCGAGCACAATCGCGCCAACATGGCCCGCCCCGGTGTGCTCAAGGGGGACTTCTACCGCGCGGTTGGCCAGGCTGGGGTCGGCACGAGCCACCAGCGCAGCGATGCCAGCCCCTGGCGCTTCATGACCGAGGCCTACTACCCGGACCGCGAGACGTTCGAAGCCGCCTGGTACGCACCGGAGGAGCAGGAGCGGCTCGTGCCGGCCGTTGCCAAGATCCGCGACGCAATGTTCATCATCTCGGAAGAGCTGCAGACGACGGAGGGGGTCGGCGCCAGTGGAGAGCGCACCGCGTTGACCGAACGCGAGGCGCTGGACCTGCTCGCCTTCCTGGTAGCGAGTGCGGAAACCTGCACGTTCGACCCGACCGACTATGGGCAGATGCGCCTGCTCTCGGCTGCCGCGCAACTCATGGACGCGATGCGCGACCACGGCCTGGGGAGCCCCTGGCTGGAGGCGTTCCGTCAGGAGGTAGCGGAGAAGTCGGGTTGGATCATGTGGGACCGCGCCGGCTACGAGCAGTTCCTTTCCGGCGCCACCGCTGGCATCGCTGCGGAGCTGCGCCGGCGGGCCGCTGGAACGCGGGGTGAGGCATGACCGAGCAGTGGACGACACTCAGGCCGATCATCCGGTCGCGCCGGGTGGTGCGTACCTATGGCCCACAGCCGGTGACGACCGAGGACATCCGCAGCGTGCTCGAAGCTGCCCGCTGGGCGCTGGCGGCCGGCAACGCGCGCCTCCTGCATTGCCTGGTCGTGCGCGACCCCGCGACGATTGAGCTGGTCGGCAAGGTTTCGCCGGGGATGAGCCGGCAGCCGCCGGCGCTGGTCGTCATCTGCTTGGACCACGCGCGGGCGCGCGACCTGCGCGTGCAACTGGAGCGCGACACCGCCGTGTGGATGGACATCGGCGCGGCGATGATGAACATGTCGCTGGCAGCGCATGCGCTGGGGCTGGGCTCCTGCCCAGTCACCTCGTTCAGTAGATCCGGTGTGCGCACCATGCTCGACCTGCCGGAGCACCTCTCCCCCGAGGTGCTGCTGCAGCTTGGCTGGCGCGACCCCGACGCCCCAGCGCGTGTCCTCCGGCCCGGTGCATCGACACGCTACACCGTCGACGACTTCACGTCGTGGGAGCGTATTGGCGGGCCGCCCCCGCCGGAGTGAGAACGAGTGGCGAGCGGCGAGCTGGAGCAGGGTTTCGGGAGGCCGGCGCCAGCGCGTACACTCTGCCAACGTGCCTGTGGGGGCCAACCGCCCCCGACAGCCGACAGCCGTTCGCCAGTAACCGAAAGCCAGCAACTGTGACGACATCGCTTATTCGCCCCGGGCAGCGCGTGCGCGTGCGGTTTGCCCCCAGCCCAACTGGGGACCTGCACGTTGGTGGAGCGCGCAGCGCCCTCTTCACCTGGCTCTTCGCCCGCCAGCATGAGGGTGACTTCATCCTGCGCATCGAGGACACCGACCAGAAACGCTATAAAGAGGAAAGCGTCGAGAGCATCACTAGCGCGCTGAGCTGGCTGGGGCTGGACTGGGACGAGGGGCCAGGCCGCGGTGGGCCGGTGGGTCCGTACTACCAGTCGGAACGCCTGCCACTCTACCAGGAGCATGCGCGCATCCTGGTGGAAGGCGGCCACGCCTACGAGTGCTTCTGTTCCCCGGAACGGCTGGAGTCGGTGCGGGCGGCACAGATCGCCAATCGCCAGCCCCCTGGCTACGACCGCTTCTGCCGTAACCTGAGCGCTGCCGAGCGCGCCGCCAAGCGCGCCGAGGGCATCACGCCAGTGGTGCGCCTAAAGGCGCCGCTGGAGGGCACGACAACCGTGTACGACGTGCTGCGTGGCCCAAGCAGCTATGAGAACCGCTTGCTGGAAGATGCCGTGCTCCTGAAGTCGGACGGCTTCCCAACCTACCACCTGGCGGTTGTTGTGGACGACCACCACATGCGGATCAGCCACGTCATGCGTGGCGAGGAATGGCTGCCATCGGCGCCGTTGCATGTGCTGACCTACGCCGCGTTCGGCTGGGAGACGCCGCCGTTCATCCACATGCCGGTCATCCTCAACCCAGACGGCAAGGGCAAGCTTTCCAAGCGGGCCGGTGCGGCCAGCGTGCTGCTCTACAAGCAGGGGGGCTACCTGCCAGAGGCGCTGGTGAACTACCTGGCGCTGGTCGGCTGGTCGTACGACGACCGCACCGAGCTGTTCTCGCTGGCCGACCTGATCGAGAAGTTCTCGATCGAACGGGTCAACCCCAGCCCAGCGCGCTACAACTACGAGAAGCTGCTCTGGTTCAACCAGTACTACATCAACCACGTGCTGGAGCTGGACGACCTCACCCGCCGGGTTGTGCCCTGGTTGCAGGATGCCGGGCTGCTCGGCGACGCGCCGGAGGGCTCGGAGGCGTTCGCCCACGCCCGCGCGGCCGTGGCGCTGATCAAAGACAAGATGAAGCTGCTCAGCGAAGCCGCCGACCTCACCCGCTATTTCTTCACCGACCCGGACCCCTACGAGGCGGACCTGCTGGTGCCGAAGAAGTCCGACCCCAGCGCGGTGCGGGCCGCCCTGCAGGCCACCCGCGCACTGATCGCCGAGGCGGACCTGGAGGCCGAAGCAGAGCTGGAGGCACAGTTGCGCGGGTTGGCGGAAGCGCACGGTCTGAAGGCCGGCCAGCTCTTCATGCCGATCCGCGTGGCGCTGACCGGCCGCACCGTCTCGCCGGGGTTGTTCGGCACATTGCGCGTTGTCGGCCGCGAACGCGCCCTGGAACGGCTGGACGCCGCGCTGGCGAAGCTGGGGTAGGGCGCCCCGTCACCCCACGGACATGACCACCGTCGGGCTGGGGCAACAGGAGTACCGCACGGCGCCATCGGCAGCGCGACCAGGGGAGAGGCGAGAGACTGCATGAGCGCAAGCAACCAGCCGGCCGACGCTACCCAGGTCGCCCGTGGTTCCGGCATCGCAACCTTCATGGGGCTGCCGCACACGCGCGACATCAGCGGCGTCGACGCGGCGATCGTCGGTATCCCATCCGACACCGGCGGCACCCCCGGGTCGCGCTCCGCCCCACGGGTGCTGCGCGACGTATCGTCGCTGCTGCGGCCGGTCCACGCGCACCACAACATCGCCCCAGGGGCACACCTGCGGGTGGTCGATTACGGCGATGTCCCAGTCATCCCCGGCGCGCTGCTGGACACCTACGCCGAGATGGAGCGGGTGCTCGCGCCGTTCCACGCGGCCGGCGTCGTCCCGATCGGGATCGGCGGGGACCACTCGGTTACCCTGGGCGAGCTGCGCGCCGCCGCGCGTCACCACGGGCCGGTCGCGCTGCTGCAGTTCGACGCGCACACCGACACCTACGACGAGTATTACGGTGGAAAGATCCGCTACAACTCAGGGACGATGTTCCGCCGTGGGGTGGAGGAAGGGGTGATCGACGCGCAGCACTCGATGATGGTCGGGTTACGGGGTACGGTCTACTCAACCCACGACTACCAGGATGCGCGTGACCTGGGCTTCAGCACCCGCACGATGGACGACATCGTCGAGCTTGGCCTGCCGCAGATCGTGCAGGACATCCGAGCGTGCGTGGCCGACCGGCCGCTGTTCCTCACCTTCGATGTCGATAGCCTCGACCCCAGCGTTGCGCCGGGCACCGGCACGCTGGAATGCGGTGGGCTGACGATGCGCGAGGCGCAGACGATCCTCCGCAAGCTGGCCGGGCTGCACGTCGTCGGCTGCGATGTCGTCGAGGTCAACCCGCCGCTGGACCCCACCCGCACGACCGCCGCGGCTGGGGCGACGCTCGTCTTCGAGTTCCTGGCGCTGCTGGCGCTGGCCCGGCGCGGCAACGATGTGGCGCGCCAGCCGAACTGATGGGTTCGGCGAGCGGTGGGCGTTAGCCAAGGCACATCGTTGGGGAACCGCATGCGACATCGAGCAACCATTCGGGATGTCTGAGGCTCACCACGGCCTGACGGCGCGCTAGAATGCCCAGCCGTGACCAGAGCGTACATGGGCGGGGTGGAAGGCGGCAGTGACCGGCGGCGTGACCCCCTTCGGGCAAGCGAGCGATACCCAGCCGCGCGCGCTGTTCTTTGCCCACGACTCGCGGGGGGCTGGGCACGTCCGCCGCACCCTGGCGCTCTCGGCGGAACTGGCCCATCACCGCCCGGATGTCGCCATGGTGCTGGTGACGTCATCCTTCCTGGGCGAGGCCTGGCGCGTGCCGGACAACCTCGATGTCATCAAGCTCCCCTCGCTCGCCCGCCGCGACCTGTACCGCGACGACCAGGGCTCTGGGCTGGCTCCGGCGCGCGACAGGCGGGGGCCGCACAAGACGTTCGCCCTGTTGCGCGAGCGGGTCATCTTCGACGTCGCCACCACGTTCGACCCGTGGTTGTTCGTCGTCGACAACGAACCGCTGGGGATGCGATCCAGCACGGAGCTGATGCGCACACTACGGGTGTTGCGGCCACGCAGCACCCGCAGCATCCTCGGCCTGCGCGACATCTACGACGACCCGGAGCTGGTGCGCGTGCTCTGGAACAACCGTGGGGTGATCCGCGTCCTGGAGGAGCTGTACGACCGCGTCCTGGTCTATGGCGACCCGAGCGTCTTCGACGTGGCTGCGGAATACGACCTGCCCCCCTCGGTAGCGGCCAAGCTCCACTACACCGGCTACATCCGCAAGCACGAGGCATTGGCGCCTGCTGCCGGCCTGCGGGCGTCGCTCTGTGCCGAGGAGCAGCCGCTGGTCGTTGTCACCACCGGCAGCGGCGTTGACGGCGCGCCGTACATCCGGGCCTATCTCACGGCGCTTGCCCGCGGGTTGCTCCCCTCGGTCGCGTCGTTCATCGTTACTGGCCCATTGATGCCGGAGTCGGAGAGCGCCGCACTGCTGGACGGCGTCCACCCGCCGGCAACCCGGGTCGTGCCGTTTGCGCCCGACCTGACGTCGTGGATCAATGCCGCCGACCTGGTGATCTCGATGGCCGGCTACAACACGGTGACCGAGGCGCTTGGTTACGGCAAGCGCATGGTTGTGGTCCCACGGGTCGAGCCTGCCGAGCAGCGCATCCGCGCCGAGCGCCTTGCCGGGCGCGGGTTGCTGCGCATGGTCCACCCCCGTGACCTGACGCCGGAGGAATTGGCGCGCCAGGTGCAGGAAGCGTTGGCCAGCCCGCCGCCCGATGTCCGGCTCGACTTCGGTGGGCTGGGACGGGCTGGCAACCTGCTCGCAGCGGCGCTCGGCTAACGGTGTGCCGCCGCCACGCAGCGGCGCGGCGCGTGCGCCTGCCGTGGTGGGTCGTGTTGGGGAACGCCGCTCAGGTCCTCCCCGCGTTGTTGCTGATCAGCACACCGGCGACGACGCACGGTTCGTCGCTGTCGTTGACCCAGGCGTGCAGGGTGTCGCGCTGGACGACGCTATCGCCGGGGTAGAGGGTGACCTCGCCCGCTTCCATCAACATGCGCACGCTACCGGAGAGGACGACGACAAAGTCCAGCGTGCCGGTGGTGTGCATGGGGTAGCTGCTGCGCGGGTTGAAGGTGACGATGCGGAACCAGGCGCCGGGGCCATCGGCGCGTTCCAGGTGGCTGGGGTCGTCGGCTGGGTTGCTAGCTTCATCCAGCTTGTGCGGGAAGGCGTCGATCACCCACAGCTCTTCCATGCTGCCGCTATCGCCTTCGAATGTGATGGTGACGGGCGGCGGCGCGGCGGAGGCGATGATCGACTTGCCCGCGGCATCGACCCCGGTGACGACCCGTTTACGCGCGCCTGTGCTTGCGCTTGTGCTGCTCATGGACTGCCCTCCTTGCGGGTACCTGCGGGCGCTATGGTATGGCAGATGCGGGCGTTGTGGGCAGGCCCGCACAGGAGCGGCCTGGCAGATGTCCTCGCGCTTGCCGCTGCGGGAGAGAAGATGTCAGGATCGCGTCCCACTGCATCGCCGGCCACAGTGCATTTGCCATCCAGAGCGTGCCCTGAAGCCTGTCACGCTGAGTGCTAGCGAGGTGCGTACGTACGCAGGGATGAGCCCTCACCCCCTGCCCCTCTCCCGCGCGCGGGAGAGGGGAGTAGGGAGTAGCGGCATGAGTGGTGGATTTCTGAGGAACGCTGCGGTTGCTGCTGGTTACTCCCGCGCCACCACGGTGTCGTAGAGCCCGTAGTGGGTCAGGCCCGGGTGGCTGTCGATGCCGGTGTAGCGCAGCGAGGCGTCTTCGTAGCGCCGGAACGCGAACACGGCCTGGTTCATCTGCTCGGTATTGAACACCTTGAGCTGCACCAGCAGGTGGAAGTCTGCGACCGACAGGCCGGTGACGGTCCGAAACAGGTCCGGCTCCAGCTTCGTGATCACGTCCTGCAGGGTATTCTCGCGGAAGTCGGTCAGGTACATGAAGGCCGGGATGCGCGTGGCGAACTTGATCAGCTTCTCCTGCACCTGCTTGCGCTTCGACTTGTATTCCTTTTCCTCTTGGGTGAGCTGCCGCTTCTCCTGCTCGGTGAGGTCGCTGTCCTTGGCCTTGCTCTTGAGCGCCTTGACCGTCTCGCTCTTGTTGATGATGGATTCGATGATGTTGTCGCCCAGCGAGCGCCAGCCCTCGATGCGTTCGATGGCGGCCAGCGCCGCGGGGTTGTCGAGGATGCGGCGCAGCGTGTCGTTATCCACGTTCACCAGCAGCGCGCTCTCCCACTTGCGCGCCAGCAGCGTGGCCGAGGTGCCTGCCATCGCGATGTCGAGAATGCCGCCGGCGTCGATCTGCCACATGTTCGCGCCGGCGTAGGCCAGCACCGGCAGGAACGACACAAGATCCCTGACTGCGTTCTCCGGGTTCTGCTCGTTCGGCGACAAGCCGATGCCGTATTCAGAGAGCTGGCGCAGGGCGCGCGTGGGCGCGAAATCGAACACGAAGCAGACCGGCTTGAGGACCTCCTCCTCGTGCGGGTTGTCGCCGTTGGGGTTCTGGATCGACCACGGCGACTGCACCCGGAACGCGGCCTGGAAGTAGGTCTCCGGCGACGTGAGGTTGCGCAGCATCAGGATGGACGACCACTGCGGCACGGTGACGCCGGTGGTGAGCTTGCCGCACGAGAGGGTGATCGTCTTGCTCTCGAACCCGCTGCCGATGGCCGCGCGCACCGGCGGCAGCGCGGCGAGGCCGATCCCCGCCGATGTACCGGCCGCGACGACGACCGTGTAGTCGTGCCAGAAGACGTTGTGCTTCTCAGCCAGCAGGTTCGCCATGGCGTGGCAGGCCGCGACGTTGGGCAGGAACCAGAACGAGTGCTGCAGGTAGGGCAGCAGCCGCACATCCGCATACGGGAACGGCGGCCGGGAGGCAACCCGCAGCTGCTCGACCACCTGGGGCAGGTACGCGC